>NZ_JBHUJB010000082.1:0-11370 GCF_042683245.1 Rubritalea tangerina | reverse complement strand
AGCCATACTGAGCTGTCAGCAATATTCGCACCAATATGAAGAGGACTTCGCTGACAGCACACTAGGAAACCACCGCACCATCAGCGCCTGATGCTGTTTTGCCACGGCGCCCTCCCCGAAGGAAAACGAATCTCGCTGAAACTTCACACTTTTCACTTTTCACTTCGCACTTCCACTCCTACCTTTCCCGCATCCAATGCGCGGCTCTGGCCAAAAGCGCGGAAATATTCATCCTAAACAAATATTATGTCATACGACCTCATTGTTATTGGCGGCGGCCCAGCCGGATATGTTGGTGCAATTCGCGCAGCTCAGCTTGGTAAAAAAGTAGCTTGTGTCGAAGTCGACCGCGCTGGCGGCACATGCCTCAACTGGGGCTGTATCCCAACTAAAGCTCTCCTAAAAAATGCAGAGCTCTACCAAACACTCACAAAAAAGGCCAAAGAGTTCGGCCTCTCCTTCGACAACCTCCAATACGATTGGTCAAAAGTAGTCGGACGCTCACGTAAAGTTTCCACACGCCTCGCCGGCGGTATCGAGTTCCTCTTCAAAAAGAACAAAGTCGACTACATCAAAGGCCACGGCAACGTCCTCGGTGACAACAAAGTCGAAGTCATCGCCGCTGACGGTACAAAACAAGTGATCGAAGGATCCAAGATCCTCGTCGCTACTGGCTGTAAGTCCCGCGAACTCCCACCACTTCCCTTCAATGGTAAGTCAGTCATTTCTTCCAAGGAAGCGATGGTACTCGAGGAACAACCAAAATCACTCGCCATTATCGGCGCAGGCGCTATCGGCGTGGAATTTGCCTACGTCTACAACGCATTTGGTACTAAAGTCACTCTCATCGAGATGATGCCAAATATCCTTCCTGTCGAAGACGATGAAGTCGGTGCTGAAATCGGCAAGTCCTTCAAAAAACAAGGTATCAACGTCCTCACCGACACCAAAGTCACTGGCACTCAAGACAATGGTGACTCCGTCACCCTCACCGTCGAAAATGCCAAAGGTACTCAGGAAATTACCGCAGACGTCTGCCTCGTAGCTATCGGCGTCGCCCCTGTTCTTCCTGGTGGCCTCGAGCCTGAACTCGATCGCGGATTCATCAAAGTCGATGACCGCTACGAGACTTCCATCCCTAACGTCTTCGCTTGTGGTGATATCTCTGGCCCACCATGGCTCGCTCACACCGCTTCCTTCGAGGCTGTCCAAGCTGTAGAAGGCATGTTCATCGAAGGCAAAGTCCCACGTAAAGTCGGTAACTTCCCAGGCTGTACCTACGCCCACCCACAAGTAGCGTCCGTAGGTAAAACCGAGCGCGCACTCAAAGAAGAAGGCGTCGAATACAAAGTCGGTAAGTTCCCATTCGCTGCCATCGGAAAAGCACAAGCTGCCGCCGACACTGAAGGCTTCGTCAAGCTCCTCTACGGTAAAGAACATGGTGAACTCCTCGGCGCTCACATCATCGGTGACAACGCCACTGAGCTCATCGCAGAAATGGGCCTCGCTCTCGAAATGGAATGTACCGCGGATGAAATCCATAGCACCATCCACGCACACCCAACTCTCGCAGAAGCAATCCACGAGGCGACACTCGACGCCGACGACCACGCGATCCACTTCTAAGCCCCTCGCATAGAAGAACAATGATTTCAAAAGGCGATCAGATTCTGATCGCCTTTTTTCTTTCCCTCATCACACTCAATCTTCGCCAGCTCAGCTTATTTGTCTCTTTTGAAGTGCGATTTGGTATTAGAACTTCACACATCTAACTTCTAGCTGCACACTCACACCCATGTGGTACTACACCCTCAATGGCCAACAAGCAGGCCCGATCTCCCAAGCCGAACTCGCCCAAAAACTCTCCACCGAACTCACACCTGACACCCTCGTCTGGCAAAAAGGCATGACCGACTGGCTCCCGGCCAAGCAAGTTCCAGCATTCCAGACCTCTCAGGATGCTGCCATCGCTCCACCTCCCAGCCCATCGTCAATCTCTAACCCATACGCTACCCCCAATACCTCTGTCGCACCAGATCTCGATAACAACACTGCAGATGAAATCCCTGAAACTCCAATCCCCTTAGATATCGGATTCTGCGTGTCTCACGCCTGGAAGGTAACCACCTCCCAGTTTGGTAACGTCTTTCTAGTCTGGTTTGTTTATATCTTGCTGTCCTTTGCCATCGCATTTGCCTTCTCAATGGTAGCCTCCCTAATTGACGGCCCGAGCACCGCTATGCCTGTCGATAGCTTCAATGACATGACCCCAGAAGAAGCACTCGCCGAAAGCCTCAGCCAAAGCAACCAACCCATGCAGTGGGGTGCTCTCATCATGGAAATCCCAAAGCAAATCCTTACCACCTACATCGGACTAGGCCTCACATTCATTGGACTCAACCTCCTGAGAGGAAGAGAAGCCTCCCCCTCCCAGCTCTTCTCCCAAAGCGCTTCGAAGCTCATCAAAGTCCTTCTCGCTTCTATCCTTTACGGCCTCATCGTTGGCATCGGCCTCATCTTCCTCGTCATTCCAGGTATCTACCTCGGAATCCGCCTCATGTTCTATCACACCGCCATCGTCGACAAAGACCTCGGAATTATAGAGTCACTCAAATACAGCCTCGAACTCACTAGGAGCAATACCCTCTCCATCTTCGGACTCTGCATCCTCAACATCCTCATCGTCATTGCTGGAGCAATCGCCCTCTTAGTCGGCCTCATCTGGGCAATCCCAGTCACTTGGCTCTCCATCCTCATCGCCTATTGCTACCTCCACCGAGGAGAACAATCTATCGCTCATCACTCGAATATCTAACACATCCCCCCTTAACACATTTGGACACATTGTCTTGTCTGTGAGTGAAGGCGCATGTTTCGACTGGCTAAGCCCCCCTAAGCCCAGTCCCGAGCTGGCTGAAAGGCACCCTTTCCAGAAATAATCCAAACATCGCTTAGCGAGCGAAGCGATGTGCAATCACGGCCTAACCAATTGAGCCCCACAAATAGCTGCTAGACGAGAAGCTCTAAAAACCACATGATCTCCTGCGACATGTGGTACTACACCCTTAAGGGCGAACAAGCCGGCCCTATCTCCCAAGCCGAACTCGCCAAAAAACTCAATGGCGAGCTGCCTTCTGATACTCTCGTCTGGCATGAGGGCATGCACGACTGGACTCCCGCTTCTGAAATGAGCGAGTTTCGCAACCTCGATCCTAGCTCCCCACCGCCACTGCACCAGCCCTCCCCTCCGACTCTCTCCCCCTATGCCACTCCAAGAGTAGGCTCTAACACGGTGCAAAACCAGCAAACCGAATATCCCCTCCCGCACGTAAAGCGAGCTAACTACGCCCTCCTCATCATTGCATTCGGCAGTGCATTTGTCGCATTCCTCATTCTGTTTGCCTCACTGACAGCTGCATTCATCGAGCTCGTAGAATCGACAACACACTCTGCCTACCAAGCCTCCCAACAAGAAAAAGAACGCCTCATTCCTTTAGAAGAAATCGAGCTGATTCCCACCCCCGCCGAGCCGCATTCCTCAGATGAATCTCCCCCTCCCATCGAGGAAGAAAAGCTTCCCCAGCCCACTGCCCCACCTGAGCTCCCTGACTTCTCTTCTTTCTTGAGCCCCGGTATCATTTTTAGCGCGATTTTGATGCTCGCTACCAGCGTTTGGGGCACGGTCCTAGGTGCCATCTATGTCTACCGAGCTTGGGTCGTCCTCCAACCAGCAGGCGCCCACACAACACCAGGAAAAGCTGCAGGCTTTCTCTTTATCCCTCTCTTTAATTTCTATTGGGCCTTTATCGCCTACTGGAAATGGGCCGAAGAATGGAACCTCACCCGCAAACGCTTCGCCTCCCTCAACGCCTCCCCTCAAGCCGCCGAAGGCCCCTTTCTCGCAATGGCCATCTGCCAATGTGTCTCCCTCGTCTTTAGCCTAGCTGGCCTCGCCCAAATCGTCCTCTACTTCGTCGGTATGAAATCAATGTGCGATGTCATCAACTACGCCGCAGAGAACGCCCCGCAGAACGATCACTCCACGACTGCATAGCACAGACCAAACCTCCAAATCTCCCCCCATCACGCACTCGATCTTTTTGAACTCTAATTGGTAGAGCACCCACTGCCCCCACGTACCCTATTGCACCATGAAACACGCACTCCTCATTCTGGCCGCCCTATTGAGCCCTCTCATAGCCGCCCCCAAAAATGTCGTCTTCTTTTTTGCCGATGACCTCGGCTACCACGACCTCGGCTGCTTCGGCTCAGAATTCTACGAAACCCCTCACCTCGACGCCCTCTGTGCAGACGCGCTTAAACTCACCCAGGCCTACGCCGCATGCCCAGTCTGCTCCCCCACTCGCTCCGCCGTCATGACCGGACAATACCCAGCCCGAACAAAAAACACCGACTACTTCGGCGCCTTCAACCCAGCCCCTGGAAAAAAGGTCCCCACCCGTTGGAAAAAAATGCCCGTCCTCCCCGCCCCCTACATCGAAACCCTAGAAGCTAAACACACCACCATCCCCGAAGCCCTAAAACAACATGGCTTCAATACCTTCTTCGCCGGCAAATGGCACCTTGGATCAAAAGGCTCATGGCCAACAGACCACGGTTTCGACATCAATAAAGGAGGCTGGACCCGAGGTGGCCCCTACGGAGGAAAAAAATACTTCTCACCCTACGGTAACCCCACACTCACAGACGGCCCAGAGGGTGAACACCTCCCCGACCGACTCGCCACAGAAACTAACAAATTTATCGAGTCCACAGGTGATACCCCCTTCTTCGCCATGCTCTCCTTCTATTCCGTCCACACCCCACTCATCGGACGGAAAGACCTTGTCGAAAAATACAAAAAGAAAGCCGCCAAACTAGGCTATTCCGATTCCCAACGCTGGGGCTTCGATACCCCACGAAGAGTCAGACTCAAGCAAGACCACGCAATCTACGCCGCCATGGTCGAAGCCATGGACCAAGCCGTCGGTAAAGTCGTTGCCAAACTTAAAGAAACAGGAAAATACAATGACACTGTCATTATCTTCACTTCAGACAATGGTGGCCTCTCGACCTCCGAAGGTTGGGCCACTTCTAACATGCCTCTGAGAGGTGGCAAAGGTTGGCTCTACGAAGGCGGCATTAAAGAACCAACCATCATTCGCATTCCAGGAAATACAAAGCCTGGATCCACCTCTGACACCCTCTTCACCAGCACCGATATTTTCCCAACCATTCTCGATGCCCTGAACCTACCACTTCAACCAAAACACCACATAGACGGAGTAAGCCTCCTCAAAGCAGACCCAAAAAGACCACTCTACTGGCACTACCCACACTGGGGAAACCAAGGTGGTTCCCCAGGTGCCGTCGTTAGGCTCGGTGACTATAAACTCATCCGCTATTACTCAGGAAAACCATCAGAGCTCTTCAATCTAACCAAGGACCCGAAAGAACAAAACAACCTCTTCACCAAAGAATCACAAGTCGCCAACAAACTAGGCACAATGCTCGATTCCTGGCTCGCCGATACCAAGGCAAATATGCCAACAAAAAATCCAGACTACCCAGGCCACATCGATAAATGGTAATCCCCCCCTCCTCCAAGAAGCCGCCATTCCAGAATTGCGTCCCACAAGCTCTGTACCTATAAGCTCCTCCATACCACATGAACGCAACCATCGATACCGACGCCATCAAAAAATACTTGCTCGGCCTGCAAGACTCTATCTGTGCCCAACTGGAAGCCGCTGACGGAAAAGCATGCTTCCAAGAAGATTCCTGGCAACGTGAAGAAGGCGGAGGAGGACGCTCCCGAGTCATGGCCGATGGCGCAGTTTTCGAAAAAGGTGGGGTCAATTTCTCCCACGTCCATGGTGCCTCCATGCCAGCCTCAGCGACTGCGCACCGACCTGAACTTGCTGGACGCTCATTCGAAGCTATGGGCGTCTCTCTCGTCATGCACCCCCATAACCCCTACGTCCCAACAAGCCATGCCAATGTACGCTTCTTCTGCGCGAAAAAAGAAGGGGCTGACCCCATCTGGTGGTTCGGTGGCGGCTATGATCTCACCCCCTATTACGGCAACGACTCAGATTGCCAGCATTGGCACCAAACCGCCAAAGACGCATGCGATCCCTTCGGCGCTGATATCTATGAGCGGTTCAAAAAGTGGTGCGATGACTACTTCTACCTCAAACACCGCAACGAACCACGTGGTGTCGGTGGCCTCTTCTTTGACGACCTCAATGAACTCGGCTTTGACCAGTCCTTCGCTTTCATGCGCTCGGTGGGAGATAGCTACTGCAAGGCCTACCTACCGATCGTGGAGGCTCGCAAAAATACCCCATCCGGCGAACGCGAACGCCAATTCCAACTCTACCGCCGCGGCCGCTACGTCGAGTTCAACCTCGTCTTTGACCGTGGCACCCTCTTTGGCCTTCAATCCGGTGGGCGAACTGAGTCGATCCTCATGTCACTCCCACCACTCGTGCGCTGGGAATACGATTACCACCCAGAGCCTAACTCTCCGGAAGACAAACTTTACACCCACTACCTCACTCCAAAGGATTGGGTCTAAGCGAAACTAACTCCTTTTGTGGACAAACGGATTTGCTGGGCAATGAGAGATCATCTGGTGACTGGCAAGGCGGAGATTGAGGAGTCCCGCTCACGCGAGATGGCACAATTGCCATCGCAGTGAGGTGCCAAATCAGCCTCGAAGCACGAAATTGGATTGCATAGACCGGTGATTTTTCATCTCATTTTCATACTGTGAAGCAATTTGTCCACATCACCTAACAATGACTACTTCAAAAAAAATCCGCCTCGGTATCACCCTCGCGCTCGTCGCCCTCGTCATTGTTGTGATTCTACAAAATACCGAACAAGTCACCACTACCGTCTTGTTCGCTACAATCAAAATGCCACTCGCCTTCCTCCTGTTCCTCACTTTCTTGATAGGCGCTTTGGGTGGCTTTTTCTTGGCCTATCTGCGCATCAATAAGCGTATCACGAAGGTGCAAAAGAGCATCGAACATCGGTGATGCCCTCCCCTCAAATCCCCCCTCCTCACCTCGATTAGAGGCCAATCAATGCTGCGGTAGCCCTCCCTCAGTCGACTACTAACCGATCGCCTTCCCCGGCCCTACTCCCCCAATGGCAGCAGCCCCCTCTGCACTTTTGTGTTGCCTGAGAGTGAGAAAGAGTGTTAGAAAATACGCTCACCATTTCTCACTATGCATTCATACTTAACAACTCCCACCCTACTTCTGAGTATCACCTGCATCAGCTCAGCCGCCACCTCAGCCATTCTCATTGATAACTTCTCTGTCGTTGGCACCCCAAACCCCGACCCCTCACCAGACCCTGCCAGCCAAGTAGAAATTACCGGAAGTGAAATCAGCAGCACCCTTCTCCAAGAAAGCCTTGGCGCCAGCGCTATCGGTAACCGTAGAATATCCATCACGATCGACCCAAATGACCCCTTCGGCTCCCCAGGCATCGGGACAGACAATGTCGGACGCACCGTCATCTCATCAGCAAACAGCCGCCTCAGCCTACAAAACGTCCGCGGAGATGGGGGCGGCGCTGAAGACGACTACTCTACCCAACACGAAGTCTCATGGAGCCTCACAGGGAGTAACCAAAATATCCTCACCAACTCAGGAGTTGCCAATTTCCAAGACCTCTCCTTTGCCGTCGACTTCTCCACCGGAAACGCACTCCCTGGTACCAGCAATGTCAGCTTCACCTTTCGCCTAGTCGATACCTCCGACAATATCTCACAATACGCCCTCATCGCTAACACCGCTGACATCCTCGCCGGCTCAGAACTTCATGCATCCTTCCTCAGCTCATCAGGAAGCTTCGACGGCGATAGTGTGAAATCTATCTTCTTCGACACCAACCTCGGTGTCACCGCTAACAATGACTTTAAACAGGTCAACATCGACCAGATCTCTATCGTACCCGAGCCCACCACCACAAGCCTGTTGCTAGCCTTCGGTAGTATCAGCCTGCTCAGAAGAAGACGCGCTTCTCTCTAACTAGATGGACGCAAACCGTGCTCTTCCGCACGGTCCGAAGGATCCATCGGCACCCTCTGAGCAATACCCCTCAAAAGGTGACCAAAAATGTCAGCTCCCGTGATGATGCGCTTTTCGTGCTCAGTCCAGTACAAGACAATATCCTGATCCACCACGTGGTCGTTGCGGTCATCAGCCTCTACCACAAACTGGCCTAACACCGAGTCTAGAGTTATGTCAGGCTCATCGATCAAAATCGGACGGTGGCAAAATCTATACACGTCCACAGACCCATCATAAGCAAGATAACGCGCCAAGAACTCCGGCGTGTCTAACACGATAAGAGGCTCACCCTCTTCGTCCGTAATCACCCGCCACTTTGCCGGATTCACCTTCAATCCCGCTAAAAATGCCTTCCCTTCCTCAGTGTTGAAATCTGGAAACTCAGGTAAATCCATCTTAGTCGGCAGCTCCAGTATCGTACTCTGCTTGATCACACTTCCCTCACGCGAAATCTTCCTGTCATCCAATGCCAAAAAGTTCAAAGCTCCACGCCCTTCATTCGCACTGATCTCACTATCGTCCTCATCAATGTGCTTCTTGAGAATAATCTCAATGTCGCGCTCACGATAAAAGGACGGTCCCTCAGGGCCAATCCATCCATCCAATATCAACGCACATGGCTTTGCCACCGGATATAACAATAACTGATAAAAACGAATGATCGGTATCAGCTTCGCCCCCACCCTCAATGCATTCCTCGAAAAATACGCCTGCGGAATGATCTCACCAAAAAAGGTAATCCCCACAGTCGAAAAGATAAATCCTGCCACACCCGCCATCACATTGTCAGATAACAATGCTAACAATACGTTCACAGAAACATTGCCCCACAAAATCGTACACAACAACAAATTGGAATCCTGCCTCAGCCTCAATATCGACTTCGCCGCACCATTCCCCTTCTCAGCCTCCGCTTCTAAACCCATCCGACCCAACGAAAATAAGGCCAAGTTTAAGCCAGAGAACATTGCCGACTGTGATAAACAGAAGACTATCCCTACCCAAATCCAAATATGTTCCGCATGCATTCTCTATCAAATTCAGCCCCCTGCTGAATAATTGCTGCCTCTACATATACAGCTAATTGAAAAAGTGCGAGTAAAAGTCACACCACTTTTTATAATGGCCATAGACTACCATTGATTTAGCTACTCAGTGGAAACCCTCAGCGATTCCCCTCCATACTCCGAAATCCACAACTCCTACTGTAAATTGAGAATAAGCTTACGCTTTTTCGTTTTCAAATTACTGTCAAAAGCCCCTTTTATTCCACATTGGGAACGCCCAATATGCAGCTGAGCGTCCTCACCCCGGGGCCAAAGTTGAATGAGCCTCATAAACAAATTTCTAGAATTCCTCCCCTTCAGACTCACTCCGTGAAATGACTCTATGACATCACCTTCTATGAACCCCTTATTTTGATCAGCCCATCCTCCTTTGATCGAACAGATCATTGGCAAACTTGTAGCGGTCTCACCGTCAAAAAGGATCTGCCACCCCATAACTGCACCAAAAGCATTTTGCCCTTGATCACAACGCCCCTCTCTATCCAAAGACAACAATATCTCCTCGACCTGCCCCTTAAATTCACCCGATTTGAATTCTTGTAAAACTGCTCTCAATCTATCGTCATCTTCAATAAGCAGTCGACATAAATGCTGAAGCTCGTGCGTGCTCATTTCCTTCCTTCCAAGATATTTTGAGAGTATATTAGCTGTAGCTACACCACCTTCTAAAGCATCATCTACAAGAGTAAGAATGCCACCCTCCGTACAGACAGATGAAATGGAAAAGTCCGGAGGCGTTTTGCTATCAAACTCGTATGAAGCAGGAATATGTCCGTATTCTTGCAGTTTTTTAAATGCAGCTCGACGGTACTTTTCACTGTGGGGGTATCCATCCTGAAGCAATTCCCTTACCTTTCCTCTAACTTCTTCGTCTATATTCTTCTCCACTCTCTTCAACCACATTGCCTCGACTTTTTTCCATTCTCCATGATTTCTCTGCATAGCCCACTCACAGGCTGCCACAAACTTGACTAAACTCTCTCCTTCCAGAGGCTCAGCCTCTAATGTTCCCAAATATCCAGCTAACCAGTGGGCTCCATAGGAGGTATCCGCTCGATACCCCAAATGAGCCAAACCTATATCTAAATACTTCTTATCAAGCTTCTCATGCTGTGTGGCCATACAAAATGCCACGCCCAAAAAGCAGTGAGTTTCTCTATCATGAGGATAGCGCTTCAGGGTATCAAGGTACACTTTAACCGCCTCCTCACACTCTAAGAATGGTTTCCTCCGATCACCATCCATAAACAATCCCTCAGCATGAATCTGACACGTACGAACCCTGCGGTCACCATTCATATATGCAACCTTAGCCATGTTTTGAGTTGTTGCTTTGTCACCCACGACTATCGTTGCCCCCTCCATTCTACTATATTTACTCCACCGACATGGACTGATAGACTCTTTGAAGGCCATCGGTTCTCCCGCATTCATTGCATCTATCAATTCTGGAATGTATATATGACAGTTGTCGTTTTCTATGAGATCCCATATTGAACTCATACTCCAGCAATATGCTTTTGCCTTCCTAAACTCATTCACTCGCTCGCGCAGACTTTCGACATCCTTTGGACTCAAAAAGTCTCTATTTACAGGATGTCCCGTTCGATCAAAGTATCGCTCATAAAGTATATCTGCAGCCCACACAGATTGATATTTACTATGCGCTTCTAGTAGCAATGGCATTGCTGCCTCATCATCGCGCTTTCCCTCCAACCCTCCAAGAAGTTTGAGGCGCGCTTCCAATTTAATGCTCTCCATATTAGGAATGCGCTGGCTCAATTTATACAACCTCCTTGCTTCACTCTTTACTGGAGGTATTCCCATTCTAGCAAATTTATCCAACACACCTAAATAAATGAAGTCAGCCATTCTAGCCTGCGCAAGAGGATGCCCCCCTGATGACGCCAACTCTAAATGGTGTCGAAATAATTTTTCATCATATGGAACCCCTATGCTAAAGAGATAACACTCCGCCAATACTTTGTGCCCTAAATACGACCCTTTTAAGGCGG
The DNA here is from genome assembly GCF_042683245.1 of Rubritalea tangerina. Lineage (NCBI taxonomy): Bacteria > Pseudomonadati > Verrucomicrobiota > Verrucomicrobiia > Verrucomicrobiales > Rubritaleaceae > Rubritalea > Rubritalea tangerina. Next base: position 198 of record NZ_JBHUJB010000082.1, on the reverse strand, counting down.
ACTCTCTTGCTCGCTTAACGATCAAATCCTCGTCGAAGGGCAAATCAAGTAGACAGTTCTTGGCACAGTATGCCCATTCAGCAATAGCATCAACCTCGTTCTCACGCACTTTTTCAATCAACATATCCCTGTCCCGAATGGCACGGACTTAAGCGGTTTTTCGTGTAGCCCCTCTATGCGGGATTTCTCTAAAGGTTT
>NZ_JBHUJB010000081.1:0-7691 GCF_042683245.1 Rubritalea tangerina | reverse complement strand
ACTCACCTTTGCAAGCTTTTTATTTACTTATTTTCAATCAGTTATGCTTAAGTGAACGCGCATGAGCCAGTACCGATTGCACCGGCTGCGTCGGTAGAAATGAAAAATCACGTGTCAAAAATTGAAACCGTATCAATTCTTCCAGACTCGCATACACTCCCTCTGTCTCAGAAGTTTGCTCAACTTTTACACGCTTTATTTTAGTCCAGTCCATTAACTAACATCACGTTGCATTTGACCAATACCCCAGTCAAATCACGCTACAGCTACCAACTTCACAATTCTAGCAATAACCTCATCGCTCGTCACCCCCTCTGCCTGAGCTTCATAACTCAACCCGATCCTGTGACGTAAACAATCACCAATCACAGCACGAACATCGTCAGGGATCACACTCGATCTCCCTTCTAACCAAGCATGGGCTCTCGCTGCCTTGTCCAAAGCAATACTACCCCGAGGACTCACCCCTACCTGAATCATACGCCCTAAATCCGCGTCCAGCTCACTCGGCCTCCGTGTGGCTGCCACCAATGACACAATGTATTGCTCCATTGCCTCACTAATCTCGATTCCCTCAATCTCCTCTCTTGCCCCAAATACCGCTTCCTGCGCGACCTCAATAGCCTCCTTCTCTGCTGCTCCAGCGCCAGATTCACCACGTACCAAACGCATCACCAACCTCTCATCCTCATCACTCGGGTAATCAATCGATATGTGCATCAAAAAACGATCCATCTGAGCCTCAGGTAAGGGATACGTCCCCTCCTGCTCAATCGGATTCTGAGTCGCCATCACCATAAATAATGGAGCCATCTTGTGCGTCTCACCAGATACCGTCACTTGCCTTTCCTCCATCGCCTCTAACAATGCAGCCTGAACCTTCGCAGGCGCCCGGTTCACTTCGTCAGCTAACACAATGTTCGCAAAAATCGGTCCCGGCTTGAATTCAAAGCGCTCACTCGATGACTCCCCCAAATACATCTCAGACCCAGTGATATCAGAGGGTAACAAATCCGGAGTGAACTGAATCCGGCTAAAGTCTGCCACCAAATGCTGCGCCAAACTCTTCACCGCACGCGTTTTTGCCAAACCTGGTAAACCTTCTAACAAAATGTTACCATTGCACAGAAGACTCAATAAAATGCCCTTCACCACAGCCTCCTGACCAATAATGGAGGACTGCATACTTGATTGCAGTTGTTTAATAGATTGATGAGCGCTCATAACTAAAATTTTTTGCTACGTAACACCCATACACAGACTGGCACGAGTGATAATTCCATTAATGTATAAACCAACAATATTGTCGAAGGCATTCCATCTACAATAATACTGATGACTCTCCCAATGACTAAACCTCCACAAAAAATACCTAACACCAAGACTCCTGCATCGCGATATTTGTCACTAAAGGCACTCCATAACCAGAAGCCTCCAAGTGATAAATACAAAGTTGTGACGGCTCTCAAAATATGTGTCTGATCGATGCTCGGTGCCGCCTCTGTAGCTAAAAATGTCTCAAAAAACCACGTAGGTGAAATGCCATAGAGAAGAGCAATCACTGTGATGGTCAGACTCGCAAAAATTAGAAGTATTGATCTTATATTCATTTGTAGGAAAGAAGAGTCATCTGTTAAGAAACTTACTTATCCCCGGCCCTTTTACTGATGCTTTCCATCACGTGATCTAAATTGAAGCTGCCAGAACCCTGAAGAATCTACGGATCGATGCTCAGGCAATATGCCAAAGCCTTTAACGCCCTTCTCATCATCTTCATAGTAATCTCTAAAAGAAAGAGGGCACTCATTATCGAGTGCCCTCATGGTATCGTAATTTAGTTCTTTGCTGGAACGGTAAGCTTCTCCATCACCTGATCTAGTGAGAAGGAAGCCGCCTTCTGCCTTGGTGGGTATTCCTTAAAGGTCTCTAAGAATTTCCCAACATATTGCTGCGCTGGAACCAACAGATAAGCGCGATCCAATAACCAATCGTAATAGGTATTGGAAGTAATCTCTGCGCGCTCATAAGGGTCACGGCGTAAGTTGAAGATCAATGGTATGCGAAGAGGAACAAATGGATCCATCCACACACGTAGGCCACCTTCTGTCTTTTGCTCCATGAAGATCAACTTCCAGCTGTCATAACGCAATGCGGTCAAATCTCCGTCGTCTGAGAAATAGAAAATCTCGCGACGTGGAGAGATAACCTTCTGTGGTTCGGCCAAGTGAGCTGATAAATCATAACCGTCGAGATGGTTCTTATAATCACGACCCAAAGCTTTTGATTTATACCCCTTCAGCAAGTCCTGCTTGATTGTCTTATTGCCAGCTGCCGCTGCAAATGTTGGAAGCCAGTCCATGTGGTGAACAATGCCGTTAGAAACTGATCCTGGCTTAATCACTCCAGGCCACTTCACAGCACACGGCACACGCCAGCCACCTTCCCAGTTCGTGTTCTTTTCTCCGCGGAACGGGGTCGCAGCCGCATCAGGCCAGGTATTGTAGTGCGGACCATTATCAGTCGAGTAATGGATGATCGTATTGTCAGCAATACCAAGCTCGTCGAGCACTTTGAGGAACTCACCAATGTGCATATCATGCTCTAGCATGCCACATGTGTATTCATCCGCATGAGGATACTGCTCCTTAATCTTTGCCATCTTCTCAGCACTCACGTGTGTGCGGAAATGCATCCGTGTCCCACTCCACCACACAAACCATGGCTTGTTAGCCTTCTCAGCGCGCTTAATAAAGTCAATGGCATGCGCCACTGTGTCATCATCCACAGTCTCCATACGCTTCTTAGTCAATGGACCTGTGTCTTCAATCTTACCGTCCGCTGAGGACTTGATCACACCACGTGGTCCATATGCCTCAATAAAGGTCCTGCCATCAGGTAACTTATAATCAGCGGGATAGTCTTCATTCTCTGGCTCTTCCTCTGCATTCAAGTGATAGAGATTACCATAGAATTCATCAAATCCATGATTTGTCGGAAGATGCTCATCCTTGTCACCCAAGTGGTTTTTTCCAAACTGCCCAGTCGCATAACCCTGGTCCTTTAGTACCGTTGCTATCGTAATATCCTCCTCTTGCATCCCGAGATCCGCCCCCGGCAATCCTACCTTAGAAAGCCCCGTACGGAACACACTCTGCCCCATGATAAATGAAGAACGACCCGCCGTACACGATTGCTCACCATAGTAGTCAGTGAAAATCATTCCTTCCTTGGCAATGCGATCAATGTTGGGTGTCGTGTAGCCCATCACGCCTCGCGTATACGCAGAGATGTTCGACTGACCGACATCATCCCCCCAAATCACTAGAATGTTTGGCTTCTTCGCCTTGTCCTGCCCTGCAGCAGAATCTACTCCACCTACGATGACAGCTGTCGCTGTCATCACGGCACCGAATATGGATTTGGCTCCTCCCTTCTGGAAAAGCCCTCTCTTATTTGTTTTCATTGTTTGTTAGGTTACTAGGGTTATTTAAAAATCTTATTCCACTCCTCTTTCATATCCACAACGGTCCAGCCCTTCGCTTTCGCTTCATCAAGCCCTTTGTCTAGCTTGCCAATGTGAGAATCTCGATCATACGCCCACTCCCTCTCCGCATCAGTGTGATGAATGTACACGCATAATCGCTTGCCATCCCCTGCCGCAGTCCACTGCAACATCTGTAAATCACCATCAGAATTTCCAAATGCTGCTATCGGCCGCTTGCCTATGTGCGTGTGAATCCCCACTGGCTTCCCTTCCTTGTCATCAATAAAGCCAACCTTCGGCTCACGCACTATCACTGGTACCCCATCTCTCAACTCAAACTTTACCTCCACAGAACTCCCAATCACTTGCTCAGGTGGTATCCCATACACCTCCTCAGAAAATACTCGCATGAAATCAATCCCCCCTCCAGATACAATGTATGTCTTAAAACCCCACTTCCGCATCGTGTCCAACAGTTCAAGCATCGGCTGGTAAACCATCTCCTTGATAGGTACCCCAGTCTGAGGATGCTTCGCACTGTCAATCCACTTGCGTACAGATGCTGCAAATTCCTCAGTCGTCATCCCACTATGCGTCACCTTTACAATCTCTAGCAAACTTTTCTCCCCACCACTCAACGCTTTCTTTAAATCTCCCGCTAACACCGACCTAAAAGGCTCTCTCTCTTTCCACTCCGGATGCTGAGGTGCCATCTCCTTTACCCGATCAAATGCATACAATGCCTGAAAATATATCGGCTGCTCCGCCCATAACGTCCCGTCATTGTCAAATACCGCTATCCTGTCCTCAGGCCTCACATAACTCTCACCCCCCTCCTTACATACCTCATCTATGAATGTTAAAATCGCAGTCTTACTCGGACCCGAACTCCATGACGGCATAATCTGAATCACCGAAACCTCACTCACACTTCTCTGCTCAGCTTTCACCGACATGCCCGTCGCTAACCCTAGCGATAACGCTATCGCTATACTACTCCTTAAAGATGAAATCATTTCTATTTAAATTTAATCTAACAAATGTTAGGGTGGAAAATTTACTTCAGAATCAAACATATAAAGCAATCTCCCACTAGAATCTAGATCAAAATGATGTCAATATGATCAGTGATGATTAATGATTAATATAAACTAACAATTGTTTTAACTCACAAACCACTATACCTCTCACATTCCTAACGAGAAGATAGGCCCTGAGTTGACAAACAACTCCATCTTTCAGTATGAACTGCTAGTGGTCATGAAGTGCCTGTGGAAACTAGTCTCTCTCTCTCTCACTTGCCTTTGCCTCTCGGCTCAGGAGCCAGCAGCTGTCACCGAAGTTGAAGAACTCTCTCTCGCAGGCCTCCAGGACAATGAACGAGCGAACAAATCAATTTTCTCCACAGACCGTCTAGAGCTGGCCCTAACCTATAGCGCGCTGATTCAAGCTGCAGTCACTGAAGGCGAAAGCGCTGGCTCAGGAGAACTCCACCTTGGTGGACGCTGGGTTTTTATTAATGAAGACTACCCTAGCCGGCTTATGGAGCGCATTGGTGGCGAAAGTGACGGTCTCCTCTGTATCAAATTTCGCATCCGTCACCGACACAGCCTGCTTGATATCCCCGCCTCCCAGTTAGCAGGAAGTATAGGGAGCATTCTTGGCACCACTGATGGCTTCAGTAACAGCGGCTTTGAAATTCCCGACCTCTACGTCCAGCACATCTTTCACGATGGAAAAGTAGAACTCAGATACGGCCAACTAGCAGTCGAGTCTCGACTCGATTCTCACGCCATGCGCAGTGCTAAAAAAGCATTCTTGAACCGTGTGTTTTCCACGAACCCTGCCGTCCCCTACCCACGTTTCGGCGCAGGAGGAATTGCCCGCTGGCAGATCAATGACTACTTTGACCTGACCTATGCCCTCACCCAAGTACAAGCGAGTAAAACAGGAGCCCAAGTCGACTTCGACCTTAATTCTAACGATCTATTCACAGCCATACAAACTGGCTTCACCTGGGGAAAGAAAAAGGGCACCGAAAGCCATATCCAAGCCATGCTATGGGCCGCTGATGGTACGGAAGACGCTCAGGAAGACTACGGCTTTAGCCTAGGCTATGAAGCACATTTCGAAGATTCAGATAAATCCCTCTTCCTCAGGTTCGCTAACAGCCATGGCACCCAATCAGATCTCAACAGGATGGGCGTCATCGGCTTCGGTAAAACATGCCGTGAAACAGACCTCTTCGGACTGGGCATAGGAGTGGGCCGCTCATCAGCAACCTCTGATATCCAAGGCGTCATCGAAACCTTCTACCGCTACCAAGCTCCATTCCAACTCGAGATCACCCCTGATATCCAATTCCTTGTTGGCAATGGCCTCAGAGGCGATTATGAAATTGTCACCGGTCTCAGAGGCCACTTTAACTTTTAGACATGACTGCATCCGCATCTGCCATATTCCGCCTCGCCTTGGTACTATGCGCTTCCCTCTGCGCTTCTTGTGTGCCCGTCATGCAGAAACATTCTTCTAACCAATTGGCAGATAGCCTTCCTCGAGCGCCATTTAACGAATGGAGCTACGCGAAAAATGCACGCGCCCAAATCCGCAAGGCCATCCATCTCTCACAACCCCAACCCGCAGATGCAGCCGCCATTCTCTTGTCCACAGCCAGAGAACTCGCACCCCACAAATCACAAACAACCTGGGCGAATCACGCCTATCAACTAGCCCTCGGTCTCGGCGTCCAACTCGTCCACGAAGAACAACTCTGGGGGCAGCACCTACAACATAAGCACTATTCAGTGATACCCCCTTCATCATGCTCAGTCTCCCAGACCTACATCAACTGCATCGATAATTTAAAATACGCCGGCCAGTACAACACTCCAGCCCTCCAACCCACAATTCTCGATGCTGGCACCGGAGCACCCATGGTAGCCTTTACTGATTGGACTGAAGAACGGGTAAACTCCTACCCTTTCATTCCAAAAGTCGGACAAATCTACAGCCTCACTGTCACCGCGCAGTGGTTAGACTCCCAAGCTGTAGAATTTACACTCTCTGACTCAAGATCCAATCCTAACTTGAGTGCCAATTACAGCGTCCCCACTGCATTCTCCGAGACGCTTACCAAAGAACTAAAATACCAAGGAATTCTTAACGTGTTACGACCCGCTCGAGGCGTCTCCTCCATGGGTCTATTCAGCCTCGATCCTGTCGATCCCCAACGCATCCCCATCATTCTAGTCCATGGCCTAGCAGCCTCACCTAACCTCTGGGTTAAACCCTCCCATAACCTCCTCCAAAATGAAACCATTCGAGATAACTACCAACTCTACGCCTACTTCTACCCCACTGGCCTCCCTATTTCACACAGTGCCGCAAGACTCAAAAAAGAAATCAGAAGACTCGAAACCTACCTAAAACAACATGGCGCAGGCTCCAAAGCCGATCAAATGGTGATCATCGGCCATAGCATGGGTGGCCTTCTCACCAGTGCTGTCACACGTGACTATCGAGGCGCAGCCAGCGAACTCTATACCAAAAGCGTTGATTCTCTCACCGCTGAAAGTAAGGGCAAAGACGCTATCAAAGAACTCCTCGAACAACCTCCTCTCGACTGTGTCACACGCGCCATCTTCATTGCCACCCCACACCGTGGCTCGAAATATGCCGATAACTGGATCGGACAATTCACCTCTCACCTCATCGAAATCCCCAAAAATATCGTCGGTATCGACCCACAGCACTACCGCCATGACCTCACCCAGGCGGGACGCGAAATCTTCAACATGCAGGAAGGTATGGATGGCGTCCAACGACTACGCTACAATAACCCCGCTCTCAAATATAACCTCAGCCGCCCAAAACTTCCCCAAGTCACCTACCACTCCATCATCGGTGACCGTGGCTGGGGGGGAAAATTAGAAAATAGCTCAGATGGCATCGTAGCCTACTCAAGCTCACACCTCGAGGGAGTCGCCTCAGAGCTTGTTGTCCCCTCATGGCATAATGCTCAAGACAACGATGAGGCAATTGAAGAAATCATCAGAATCTTAAAACTCCACCTCCACTAGTGTGCTGTCAGCGAAGTCCTGTGCAAAATGATTCGATTTTTTCAAAGATCTGATCAGCCGAGACAGTCCACTTGAAAGGTTTGGATGCACGGTTACTTTCTTCAATATAATTCATGATGGCTCGCTTA
>NZ_JBHUJB010000080.1:0-66909 GCF_042683245.1 Rubritalea tangerina | reverse complement strand
AAAACCTTTAGAGAAATCCCGCATAGAGGGGCTACACGAAAAACCGCTTAAGTCCGTGCCATTCCTGACCAGCCCATTGAGCTACTCGCTGATACCCGCTATAGCGATGAATCCTTCATAGCAGAAGGAGCAATCAAAGCAGTTTATAGTGTGTACGATAACTATTGCTCACGCTTCATCGCTCTGGCGCGCATCAAAAACACCAATAGCACTCTCGAGCAAGCCGTCGATTTCATCCGAGAGGTCCAAATCACCTCGTCTCTCGAACATCCTAACATCATCAGAATCTACGACCTCGGCATCACCGATTCGACTCCTTGGTTCACCATGGAGCTAACCTCTGGCAAAACAATAGCCGACAAAATCAATCTCGAGCTCACCCTCACAGAGCGTCTTCTCATCTTTTCCCAAATCTGCAGTGCTGTCGCATACGCCCACAGCATGGATATCCTCCACCTCGACCTCAAACCCAATAACATCACCATCGGCCAACAAGACCAAATCCTTGTCTGCGACTGGGGGCTAGCCTCCAGTATCTCCACCCAAATAGATGCCGACCTCTTCAGAAATAACAAAACCAGAGGCTACATCAAAGGCACCCCCGGCTTCATGGCTCCAGAACAAGCCCACGGCCATGGATCTCTAGATAAAAGAACCGACACTTTCGGACTCGGTGCCCTCTTCTTTTATCTGCTCACCGGCCGTTCACCTATCCCCGGCAAAAATGACTCCGAAGTCCTAACAAATACGCGCACTCCATCTCCCCTACCACTCGAATGCCCTGAGATCCCCAGCCGACTTCTCCCTGTCGTCGAGAAAGCATTAGCCCCAAACCCAGATCAACGCTATCAGACTGCTGATGCTTTCCTATCAGAAATACAAAAGTACCTAGAGGGTTTCGCAACCCACGCAGAAGAGGCGAACAAGCTCACTCGCGCAAAACTCTTCTACCAGCGAAACCGTCTCCTCTGCAACCTCACCACACTCTTTCTCCTCTCGCTCATCGGCTCGTCTGTATTCTACATCTCAGCCCTCAAAAAAAGTGAACGCTCAGCCCTCCTCTCCCGAGACCTCGCCCAAGACGCAGAACAACGCGCTGAGCTCTCAAGACGCGCTACACAACAAGCCCTAGATGCCGCTCTAAACGCCCAACAACTCGCCTCTGACGCCGAAAAAGCTAAAGATCAAGCCACTCTCACACTCGCTAATGTCCGTGTCAACATCAACCGCCTACACCTTGACATGCTCAAGAACAAACAGGCTCTCGCAGATGCCAAACGCGCAGTGAAAGAGCACCCTAACAATCCTGCAGCTCTCCTTCAACTCGGCTTCTCATACTTCGTCGTGCAGAACTTCACAGAAGCTGCTGCCAACTTCAATCGCGCAAACAAACTCAGTGGTGACACCCCAGATGACACAAACAGCATACATGACCTTACCTCCCTCGCTGAAGAGTATAGCTCTCATTCATACCCGCTAAAAGCCCAAGACCTCGTCGAACTCCTTGCTAAACTCGACCCCAAGCGCATCTACCTCAGACGCTATATGCTCCACTACGATGGCACAGTAAGCTCCCCAGAGGACCATGCCGTCGTCGTTCACGCAATGTTGGAATTCTTTAATAAAAAAACGCTCAAATTCCACTACGATGCCGTAAATCAAATCCTCGACCTTAGCGGCAATGGTGACGTTGCCCTGCACATGCTTACAAAGAATAAAAAGCAACTCGACGCCCCGCTCTTCCAGCTCCTCCCCGTCAAACAACTCGTCATCGACAATACCCCAAACAACCAACAATTCATCCTCAAAATCCCGCGTTCTCTCGTCCCTAAGATAAACTTGCAGTAGTCCCCCCTCTACCCCTACTGCATTAAAATTTCTCCGACCAATTCCTCCCCTCACTGCGACTCATAAACAATGAGTCGCAGTACCATCTCCCAACGAGTCCAGTTCTGCCTCTCCCGTGAATCGACCTAACATATTTATACCACATGAAGGCCCACCTCTCACTCATCCTAGTTTGGCTGCTCTCTCTCACTACCAACCACGCCGCCCAGAAACCAAATATTCTGTTTATACTCACCGACGACCACGCCTACAACACCCTAGGATCCTACGGGAATAATGTCGTCAAGACACCAGTCATGGACACTCTCGCCCAACAAGGGACACGTTTTACCCATGCATACAATTCAGGTGCCTGGCGTAGCGGCATGTGCCTCCCCAGCCGAACCATGATGATGACTGGCCTCCAGCTCTGGGATGCCGCCGACACAGCCTCCTCCAAAGACCTCCGCGAAAACTTCATCAGCAAACAGCTCTTTTTCCCTCAGCTTATGAACCAAGCTGGCTACGAAACCTACTTCTCAGGAAAGTGGCATATCGGCAACAATGATAGCTCCCTCGTCCACGATTCCTTCGATAACGTCATCAATATTCGCCCGAATATGCCCAGTGCAAAGGGAAGCTACAACAGACCCAAACCAGGCAAACCAGACCCTTGGGACCCAACAGATCCTAAATTCGGTGGCTTCTATAAAGGTGGCAAGCATTGGTCAGAAGTTCTCGCCGACGACGGTATCACCTTCATCAAACAAGCTTCAAAGAAGAAGCGCCCTTTCATGATATACCTCTGCTTCAATGCCCCACACGACCCACGTCAATCCCCCCAACAATACCAAGACCTTTACAAGCTCGAAGACATCCAAGTTCCCCAACCATTCTACCCACAAAACCCACACCTCGAAACCATGGGCCTCAAAGGCATGCGCGATGAAAAAACCGCTCCCATGCCCCGCTCCGAATACGCCCTGCGAGTTAACCGAAAGGAATATTACGCCCTTATCTCTCACACCGATGCCCAAATCGGCAGAGTGCTCAACGCCCTAGACGCACATGGTCTAGCCTCTAACACCCTTGTCGTCCTCACCTCGGACCACGGACTCGCCTGTGGGCACCACGGCCTCATGGGAAAACAAAACATGTACGAACATTCACTCCGCGCTCCATGGATTATCAAAGGCCCTAACATTCCAAGCGGAAAAACTTTCGACACCCCCATCTACCTTCAGAGCGCCATGACCACCATCCTCGATGCCGCAGGCGCCCCCATTCCCAAACACGTCGCCTTTGAAAGCGTCCTCCCCATCATTAACAACCCAAAGCTCCAAAAAGATAAACCGATCTACGGCGCCTTCCTCAATAAACAACGTATGGTCAAAACCAAAAACTTCAAACTCATCTGGTACCCCAAGGATGACATCGAATTGCTCTTCGACCTTCAAAAGGACCCCAAAGAAATCACCAACCTCTCCCAAAATCCACAATACGCCTCCCAGCTCGACGCCATGCGACAATTGCTCAATCAACAAATGCAATCCATGAAAGACCCACTCGTCACCAATAAACCACTCCCAAATAAGTAATCTCCCCATTCTCCCTCCCCCCCATTTCTACTGGAAACTAACCCATTCTGTGTTATAGTGTTTCTGATGGGGAAACCCATTTTTTCCCCATTTCCTTAGGCTGAGGCGTAGCACGGTGCTACGCCTCATTATATTTTGTATGACACTTTGTAGTCTACAGCACCACGCCTCCTGCTTCATGCTCACACTATGAAGTACCTAAGCACCACTCTCTAACTGCCGCGATATCCCATTTACATCGGCACCTCCACCGACTAGAACACCCCCTGTCGTTCCAGCTCTCCGATACCTTTGGAAATGCAGACAATCGATAAATTAGCAGCGTTCCGCCCCCCCCCACTGACCCTATCTACCACCCATGCCATTCGAAAACTTTTACGAAACCATTATCCTCGTAGGAATTATCCTGATTCTCGTCGACTTCGTGATCCCAACAGATGTCAGCAGCATTCTAGCACACGGTCTCTTTGCTCTCGCCATCACACACGCAATCGGAGCCCCCATCCTCTACAGTGTCATTATCGGCATTCTCTGTTGGGCCTCCTTAATCCTACTTCACTACTGGCTTTTCAAAAAATACGTCGCCACCTTCGTTAATACCTACATCGCTAAATCAAAACTCCCAGACGAGCCACTCCATCGACTCATCGGTACCCAAGCCACCATCGAGTCACATGATGGCAAACTCCTCGCCCGACTCGAAGGCGATCTCATGCCCTTCACTTCTGCGGACTCCCTTGCAGCAAATGACGCAGTAACCGTCATTGCCATCAACCAAGGCATCCCCGTCCTACAAAAAGACACCCCGTAAACATTACCCAACATTTTATCACTATGAAACTCATCTATACCGTCCCACAAAACCACACCGTCATCATCGAACGCTTCGGCAAATACTCACGCACCCAGCGTGCCGGTATCAACTTTGCCATCCCATTTCTCGAAACCATTAAGTATGTCGACGCCTCTTGGGGGGACAAAAATAACAAACTCGGCTACCAAATCGAACTCTCCGAGCAAACCTACGACACCCCCTCGCGCCAATGTCTCACCAAGGACAACGCTAGTGTCACCACTAACGCCGTCATCTCCTACCGCGTCACCGACCCAGTAAAGGCAATCTACGAAGTCGACCAACTCCCTCTCGCCATCGAAAATGCCGCTCTCAACGCCCTTCGCGCAGTCATCGGTAACCTCGACCTCGATGAAGCCGTCGCCCGCCGCCAAGAACTCAACGACCAAATCGCCTCACAGCTAGCAGAGGTCGGCACCAAATGGGGCGTCCAATTCATTCGTGTCGAAGTCCAACAATTCGATGCCGACGAACAAACCCTCTCAGTCATGCGCCAACAACTCGACGCCGAACGTAGACGCCGAGCCGCCATCGCCGAAGCCGAAGGTAAAGCTAAAGCTGCCGTCACCCTCGCTACCGCCGAGGCAGAGGCCGCCCAAATCGCCGCCCGCGGCCAAGCCGAAGCCATCAAAATCCTCGCCGCCGCAGATGCTGAATACGCCAACCAACTCCACAATGCCCTCGGCGAAAAAGCAGGGGATATTCTCGTCGCCCAAAAATACATCGCAGGCTTTGAGACCATTTCCAAAAACCCAGCAGAAAAAGTCTACCTTCCCTCAGACTTCAAGGGCATCCTCTCGCTCGGTTCTCAAAGCTAAGCACCCCTCTCTTCAGAAGCATCGATCTGCGCCACAATAAGTGTCTGAGACCACTATCCGCTTGACCTCCGCCCCCGCTGGTCAAATAGTCGCTCACAGCATGGGAGAATTCTCGTTTTTCTCCTGACAGCTGCATCACCTACCTCGCGTAGTGAAATCGTGGCACCGGCCGCAAACTTTCCCCAATTTCAGAAATCGATTAACTTCTAGACTGCTACATGTTCTCAAAATTCTTTGGCTGGCGCTCCCGTGACATCGGGATCGATCTCGGCACTGCAAACACCCTGGTCAACGTCAAAGACCAGGGCATCGTTCTCCGTGAACCCTCAGTGGTCGCCGTAAAAGCCGGCACCAACAACGTCCTCGCCGTAGGTGATGATGCCAAACGTATGCTCGGCCGTACCCCTGGTGACATCGTCGCCATCCGCCCTCTCAAAGATGGCGTCATCGCGGACTTCGAAGTCACCGAAGCCATGCTCCGCCACTTCATCCGCAAGGCCAATAACAAACGCCGCTCCAACCCACGCGTCGTCATCGCCATCCCCTCCGGTATCACCGAAGTGGAACGCCGTGCCGTCCGTGAGTCCGCTGAACAAGCCGGTGCCCGCGAAGTCTTCCTCATCGAGGAACCCATGGCCGCCGCTATCGGTGTCGGGCTCCCCGTACAAGACGCCTCTGGTAACATGATCGTCGACATCGGCGGAGGCACCACCGAAGTCGCCCTCATCTCACTCGCCGGTATCGTCTACAGCCGCTCCGTCCGCACCGCCGGTGATGAGCTCGATGAAGCCATCATCTCCTACATGAAGCGCGCATACAACCTCATGATCGGTGAACGCACCGCTGAAGAAATTAAAATCCGACTCGGCTCCGCATTCCCAATGCCTAAAGAAGTCACCATGGAAGTGAAAGGCCGTGACCTCGTCGCAGGCCTCCCAAAAACCATGAAAATCTCCTCGGAAGAAATCCGCGAAGCCATGGCCGACCCAGTCTCTACCATCGTCGACGCCGTCCGTACCACCCTCGAACGCTGCCCACCAGAACTCGCCGCCGACCTCGTCGACCGCGGCCTCGTTCTCGCCGGCGGTGGTGCCCTGCTCAAAGGACTCGATAAACGCCTTAAAGAAGAAACTGGCCTTCCCGTCCACGTCGCCGACGACCCCCTCTCAGCTGTCGCTGAAGGCACCGGAAAATCGCTCCAGGAAATCAACCTCCTGCGCCGTGTCACAAACATGGACTAAGTCTTCGACAATCCCCCCCGACTTTGCTACCCGATGTGTTCGCCTTTTTTGACATTTGCCTGAAAGCCTCCACTTTCCTCAAACGTCACTACCAAGACACATTCTTCAGCACCTCCCCCAATGCGCCTCACGAATTGACATGAAGCCACTGAATCTCATCACCTTACTTCTTTTCCTTGCGGGAGTTGCCTGGGCACTCACCCGCAGTGAAGAAGGCGTGCGCCAGATTCAACGCAGCTACTACGCTGCAGTCGGCCCCTTCCTCAAAAGTGGTGCAGCACTCGAAACCAAGGCCCGCGCCTTCACCGATGAAGTCGAACACTCACAAACCATCGCTGCCAAACTTGACGCCGCCGAAGCCGAACTCGTCAAACTGCGAACCGAAGCCTCACACCTCAGGAAGCTAGAAGAAGAAAATATTCAACTACGTGCTGCGCTCAAATTCCAGCAACGTTCCCCTTTCAGCGTGATCGCTGCAAAACTCATACGCCGCAAGCCTGCGACTTGGTGGGAAACCATCACCATCGACCGCGGGCAAAAGCACCAAGTGGGAGTCCAACTCCCAGTGCTTGCTGCAGAAGGACTCGTCGGTAAGGTAGACCGACCCAACGACGAGACCTCCACCGTGATTTTGCTGACCGATGAGAAATGCCAAGTATCTGCAAAGATCAAAGGCACTCAAGAAGTCGGCATCCTCAGTGGACAACGCGCCCAACACGGAGACTCCCCCATGCTCCGCCTGCGCTACCTGTCTAAAGAGGCTAAGATAAAACCCGGCTCCACAGTGGTTACCACTGGCCGTGGTGGACTCTTCCCCGCCAATATCACCCTGGGCACCATCGTGTCCTCAGAAGTGGGTGCCATTGATGCGGAGGCTCTGGTGAAACCTGCAGTAGACTTTGCGGCCCTCGATACCGTATTCGTCCTGCTAGGACACCAGTAAACCACCGTGATCAGATACCACATCAGCCTCTTCCTCCTCGTGATAATTGCCTGTATCCTACAGCAATTTATCCCGGCTGTGACGGCTCTATTTGATGCGCGTATCCTGCTGCTCCACCTCGTCTTCCTCTGTAGCGCCGTCACTGTCGGCTTCTCACCCATGTTGGGCCTCGCCTTCCTCGCCGGCTTCCTCTGGGATGCGAACAACACACTCGGCCCCCAAGGGGGCGATCCCGAAGTCTATATCCATCAAACTGACGCCCTGCGCTTCGGTTACTCCATCCTCCTCTTCGGCCTCATGGGAGTTCTCATGCAAGGCATCCAACCCCTCTTCCGCAAGGGCGCTTGGCAACTCTCCGCCATCCTCTCAGGCATCGCCATCTTCCTCTACCTGCTCGCCGAATTCCTCCTCATCACCTTCGTCAGAGGCGAGTGGATTTTCCCAGGCAAAGTGCTCACCCAGATCTGGCTCACCGCCGCCATGACCATGCTCTGCTCCCCCCTGATCTTCGCCATCCTCTTCAAACTCGCCAAATGGTTCGACTACACCATCCGCTATGACGGCCTCAAGCGCCGCTACTTTACCCCTGAAGCCTACACTCTCGATTCCTAGTCCCCAATGTCTCGCCCGCGTTACAGATACCGTATCTACATCCTCACCTTGATCATCTTGGTGGGCTGCGGTGTCTTGCTCACGCAACTCTACGATTTCCAAATCAACCGCCAAGACGAATTCCGCGCTCAGGTCCCCACCAACTACGAAGTCCATGTCCGAGAACCTGGCGTCCGCGGCGAAATCACCGACCGCAATGGTGTCGTCCTCGCCAAAAATAACCGCAACTACCAACTCATCTTTAACCTCAAAGAAATCCACCAGGACTTCCTCCAGCACTTCTGGGAACAACATAAAGGAGATAAAGAGGCTCAACCACCCGGCATCGTCGATATCATCAACAATTGGGTCCGCCCAAAACTCGCCCAACAAGGCATCGATGCCAAATACAGCGCAAATGCTCTGGAAGCCCACTACAAAACCCACGGCGGCCTCGTCCCCTACGTCTTTCGAGATGACCTCAGCTATGACCAATTCGCCCACTTCGCAGAACATAACCTCGAACTCCCCGGTGTATACGTCACCGTCAACCCACGCCGCATCTACCCATTCGGCGCCCTCGCCTCACACAGCCTAGGCTACCTCAAACAATGGGAAAAAGGAGATGTCCCACCAGACTTCAAACACTACACTGGTGACCCCAAAGGCATCTCCGGCGTCGAAGCCACCATGGACCAATACATGCGCGGCAACGAAGGTATCCGTACCATCCTCAAAAACGAAAAAGGCAAAAACCTCCGCGTCGTCGACTACGTCAAACCATCCCAAGGCTCAGAAGTCCAACTCACCCTCGACGCCCGTATCCAATACCTCACCGAAACCGTACTGCGCCGCGCCGGCCGCGCCGCCGCCGTCGTCATGGACCCGCGCAACGGTGAAGTCCTCGCCATGGCTTCAGTCCCCGACTTCAACCCTAACGACTTCATCCCCAACATCTCTGCCAAACGCTACGCCTTCTACCGCGAAAATAAATCAGCCCCCTTCCTCAACCGTGCCATCAGCAACTTCCCCCCAGGATCAACCTTCAAAATCCCCGCCGCCATCGCCGGCTCCATCCACGACCTCCACGGAATGCACTGCAATTGCGTCGGCTTTACCCCCTACGGAAAGGCAAAAATCCGATGCTGGAAAACTTGGGGCCACGGCGTCCTCGACCTCGAAGAAGCGATCCAACGCTCCTGTAATCCCTACTTCATGAAAATCGCCAATACCATTGGCACCCAAAAAATGGTCGATACCTACCAAATGCTCGGACTCGGCCAAGCATCCGGAATCCGCCTTCCTAAAGAATCCGAAGGTATCGTGCCCGGCAGCGCCCAGTGGCGCCGCGATAACCGAAACAAATCCATGACACCCGCCCTCACCGGCATGCTCTCCATCGGACAAGGAGATTCCGAAGCCACCCCACTACAAATGGCCGCTGTCGTCTCCGCCGTCGCCAATGGCGGCAAACTCTACCAGCCCCGAATCGTCCGCAAAGTCAGCCACCCAGACCTCGGAATCCAAATCTCCAATAAACCAAAACTAAAAGCCAACCTCATCCAGCAAGGCCTCGCCCCCAATCACCTCGAATCTATCAGAAAAGGGATGTTCCTCGCCGCTAACAAAGTCGGCGGCACCGCCCGCCGCGCCGCCCCAGATGAAGTCGAAATCGGCGCAAAAACAGGCACCGCTCAAACCTCCGACCTCGGTATCAAAACCCACGTCGCATGGACCGTCGCCTTCGCCCCATACGATAACCCTCGCTACGTCGTCGCCGTCGCCGTCAAACGAGGCGGCAGCGGTGGTAAAGTCGCAGGCCCTCTCGTCAAACTTATCCTCACCGGACTCTTCGCCCAAGAAGCCGGGGACACCCTCCCACTCAAAAAACAAACCCCCTATGTCGGAAATACCGACCTCATCGAAGAAATATCACTCCCTGATGACAACCCACTCGCCGCAGCTTTCATGGCCGACGGCGAAACGGGAGACGAAGCTTCATCCATCGTCATCATCCACCCAGAACCCGAAGAACCTGAAGAACTTCCACAACCCACCATCCGCGCAGAAATCGACTCCCGAGGCTCAGTCATCCCCCGCGCAATTCCCATCCAAGAATAAATCTCACATTTTGGGCTATCAAGAGCCCCTAACTCCACCTAATTACTAATCATTCAAAAGATTTCAAACACCCAACAAAACACTTCTAACCAATTTAATCGAACTATTTATCATGATCAAAAAAATCAAAAAAGCACTAGGCATCGGTGAGCCAAACCCTCGTGAGGGTGTCTCACTCGTCATTAATGCAGAAAAACTTGAACGCCGTGTCGCTCTCATCGAAAACGGCAGCCTCGAAGAATACGAGGTCGAGCGTGAAGGCGATGCCAATATCGTCGGCGGTATCTTCAAAGGTACCGTCAAAAATATCGAACCTGGCCTCAAAGCCATGTTCGTTGATATCGGCATGGAGAAAAATGCCTTCCTCCACTTCTGGGACGCCATCCCTGCCGCCCTCGACGGTGGACTCGAAGAAATTGAACGCGAAGGACGCCCAAAGAAAAAACAAAAGAAAATCACTTCTAAGGACATCCCTAATATCTACCCAATCGGATCTGAAATCATGATCCAGGTCTCAAAAGGCCCCATCGGCAATAAGGGCCCACGCGTCACCACCAACGTCTCACTCGCTGGCCGCTACCTCGTCCTCATGCCCTTCTCCGAACAATTCGGCATCTCACGCAAAGTAGACGACCCGAAAGAGCGCCAGCGCCTCCGCCGCATCATGCAAAAGCTCAAGGTCCCAGATGGCATGGGCATCATCATGCGCACCGTCGCTCAAGGCCAGCGCGCCCGCCACTTCGTCCGCGACCTTGCCATGCTCCTCGAGCAATGGGAAGAAGTCGAACGTAAGCGCGACGCCAAGCCTGCCCCTGTCTGCACCTTCCAAGAACCCGGCCTCATCGAGCGCACCGCGCGCGACTTCCTCACCGATGAAGTCGACCAAATCATCTGTGATGACCTCGAAACTACCGAGTTCATGCGTGAAGTCGCCGGCAAAATCTCCCGCCGCGCAAAACGTCGCATCCACCACTACCCGTCACGTCGCTCGATCTTTAATAAAATCGGCGTCCAAAAACAAATTGATGAAGCCTTCCACCGCCAAGTCTGGCTCCCCTGTGGCGGCTACCTCGTCATCGATGAAACCGAGGCCCTCATCGCCGTTGACGTCAATACCGGCCGCAATAAAGGCGCCAAAGATGTCGATAAAATGATTCTCCAAACCAACGTCGAAGCCGCTGAAGAAGTCGCCCGCCAATTGCGCCTGCGTAATATCGGTGGACTCGTCGTCGTCGACTTCATCGACATGCGCCACCGCCGTGACCAAATGGCCGTCTACCGCGCCATGAAAGAACGCCTCAAGCGCGATAAGGCAAAAACTCAAGTCATGCAAATCTCGCCAGTCGGCTTGATGGAAATGACCCGCCAGCGCCTCAATGAGTCACTCCGCGACACCATGTACGAACCCTGCCCATACTGCCAGGGCCGTGGCCGCGTCAAAACCACCATGACCATGTCCGTGGAAATCCAACGCCGACTCAATACCGTCATCCAACGCAACAGCGAACAACTCGGCGACCTCATCGTCATGGTCAACCCTGACGTCCTCAACCGCTTCAAGAAAGAAGACTCTAAGCTCCTCATGGAACTCGAGCGCACACACAGCGGACGACTCATCTTCCGCACCGACGCCACCCTCCACCGCGAGCGATTCGTCGTCATCGACGCCCAAACCGAGAAAACCATCTTCCAGAGTAACTAAACCATGGCTATGGATCGTAAAGTCGTTGAGGCGAAGGTCGACGAGGTCCTCAGCGCCAACAACAAGAAATCTGCCGCAACGCGTCAGGCCAAAACTCCTGGCCCGACACCGAGCGATATGCCAAACATCGACCCGAATAACCCCTTTGCCGCTTTCGGGGCCATGGGCGGGATGGGAGGCATGCCAGATATGTCAGCCATGGCTGGGATGCAGGGGGGCAAGCTCCCCCTCAAAATGCGCATCATGGCCAAGCTTGCCCAGCTCGCTACCAACCCAAAGTTCGCTCGCTTCCTCCAGAAAAAGTGGTGGCCGCTTTGGGTCGTCGTTGGCATCCTCTTCTCAGGCGTCATTGTCGTCGCAGCATTGCTCTTCCTCATCTATAAGTTGGTGATGAGCATCGTCTCCGCCTACACCGACATCTTTAAAAAATAATGAAACCCCTTCTCCTCATCGCAAGCCTTGCTTGCTGGCTGCTCACTCTCGCAGCCAGCCAAGCACAGGCTTTGCTCTCCCCACCCTTCGGGCTCAAGTGGGGAGATACCCCCGAAAAACTCTTCGACTGGGCCGAACGCCATAAGCTCGACGTTACCCTCAGCCTCCCCGGCCACCAGATCGATGAACGCCACGTCATTATCAGTAACTCCAAGGGCAACCTCCCTTCCCACCAAGCCTCCTCACTCGAGGCCCGCTTCAATAAAGGTAAACTCTATGAAGTCACCCTCAACTTCGCAGATCCCAAAATGAGCTTCGACCTCGCAGAACTCAGATTCAGCGAAGCCAAACGCGCCCTCACCGCCCAACACGGCCAATTCAAGCTCACCAAGAAAAAGCGCAATACCGATAAAGATAATTTCACCACCGACTCGATATCTTACCACATCGAACCAGTCTCCGGTCTCTTCCTCATGATCACCAAAACCGAAGTCCGCGATGGACTCCGCAACCAACGCCGCTCGACCTTCTCGATCATCTACCACAATGATAATGTCATCCAGCGTTGAGTCCCTCACCAATTTCTGAGTAATAGAATCCCTGCCCCAGCCATAGTAGGGATATGCAAACTCGGCTTCTATTTCTCCTCGCTACCGCCATCGGCATCGTTCTCGCTCACGCTGCTCCCCAAAAGCCGAATATCCTCTGGATCTACACCGAAGACCTCTCCCCCTGGATCGGTTGCTACGGTGATAAGGTCAATGCCAAGCACACGCCACACATTGACGCACTCGCGGCGCGTGGCACATTGTTAGAACGCTGCTATACCCCCGCACCAGTCTGCTCAGCTACCCGCTCAGCCCTCATCACCGGAGCCATGCAAACCACCAGTGGCACCCACAACCACCGTTCCTCACGCAGCCCTGACGCCTACATCAATCTGCCCAAAGGCTGGAAAACTCTGCCCGAAATCATGCGCGATAATGGCTACGCCACCATGAACCGCGGGAAAGATGACTATAACTTCCACTACAACCGCAGCACACTCTACACCATCGGCTCCACAGAAGCAGGAAACAAACGCATCGCCAAACCCGGCGGTGGTAAACTTGCTGACCTCCCCAAGGACAAACCCTTCTTTGCCCAAATCCAGCTCCGCGGCGGAAAGTCCAATCCTAAAGCGGCCCCTTCCAAAGTAGATCCCACCACCCTCACGGTTCCCGGATATTACCCGAACACCCCCATCTTTAAACAAATCTGGGCTAACCACTACAACACCGTCCGAGTCACCGACAACGATGTTAAAAAAGTCCTCGACGAACTCGAAGCCACCGGCCGCGCCGATAACACCATCGTCTTCTTCTTCTCAGACCACGGAAATAACCTCTCGGTCCGCCATAAACAATTTTGCTACGAAGGCGGCGTCCATGTGCCCTGCATTATCGCAGGCCCCGGTATCCCCCAAGCCAAACGCCGCTCCGACCTCGTCAATGCCCTCGACCTCAGCGCCACAACCCTCGCTCTCGCCAACATCCCCCAACCCACCTGGTTCGAAGGTCAAAACCTCTTCGCACCAAACTTCTCCCCGCGCAAATTTGTGATCTCCGCCCGTGATCGCTGCGACTTCACTATCGATGTCACGCGCACCGTACGCACCGAATCATTCCGCTACCTCAGAAACTATAAAACCGACCGCATCTTCCTCCAACCCCAATACCGCGACGGTAAAGGCGTCGTCAAAGAACTCCATAAAATGCATAAGGAGGGCTCTCTCGATCCCAAAATCGACCACATCTACTTCGGACCACGCCCAGCTCACGAACTCTATGACCTCAATAATGACCCACATGAGCTCAATAATCTAGCAGAGGATCCAAACTATGCCGACGTCCTCCTACAACACATCGCAATCCTCGAACAGTGGCAAAAAGAAACCGGAGACAAAGGCATGCAGCCAGAGCCCGAAGCCAGCCTAAAAGCCATCTACAAACGTTGGAAAAAACGCTGCGTCAACCCAGAGTTTGATGCGTTCAAGAACTAATACCATTGATCGAAGCGGAATGGACGAATGGTCGGAATGAGCTTGCAGAATATCAAGGCAGAGTGAAGGCGTCCCGCACGCGCGGGACAATTGAATGACAACGATGAGATTATGCTAGATAATCCGATGCTCTCTGAAATCGCGCAGCGCAAAATCACAAGACTTTACCACACCTCATTCGTCTATTGCGAGTCGAGAGATGGTATCCCCCCCTAACACATCGATCGCCCCCACAGCTCTCCCCCTCTAATTCAACCAACATAGAACCAATCTCTTTTTGCCTGTCATACATCTGCGCAATCCGTCCCAAAATTAACGTAGCCTCCCCTTCTCATCGTTCCCGAGCATCCCCTACAATCCATGCTCCTTGAACCCCAACATAAATAAACAACGATGAAACAAACTAAAATCCCAGCTTTCCTTATCGGAGGGCTACTCGCTGCACTCAGCTCAAGTCACGCGGCCACACTCACTTGGACTGATACAGCTTTCACGAACGCCAACCAAATCGTCAAAGGCACAACCTTGCTCGCATACAACTTTGGCAGCTCCACCGACGTCACTATCAACGGTGTCACCTTCAGCGGAGACCCAGGCGCCGCTCAGGCTATCGCAGGAAACATCAAGTGGGGCAGTAGCGATGTCTCCTCCGGAGACTCCGCTGCCGGCTACTCCGAACTCGGCCTCGCAGGCTTCCAAACAGGAGACGAACTCGCCTTGCTCAATTCCTTTACCTATGGAAATTCTCAAGGTGATGGCTTCGCTATCGAGGGCCTATCCATCGGCACCACCTATACCATCCAAGCCCTCGTCGTCGATAACCGAGGTAGTTTTACCGGCCGCTTCCTCCACTTCTCACGCGATGGATCCACCTGGGATGACCTCCTCGTAGACTATACTTCGTTCAGCGACGGAGGACAGAACTATGCTCGACTCGTCGAAACTACCTTCGTCGCCAACGCAACGACCCAAGCATTCCGCCAAGGAATCCAAGGGACAGGCGAAATCCATTTCAACGCCCTTCAGGTCACCGCCGTTCCTGAACCCAGTTCTCTCGCGCTCAGCGCACTCGGCAGCCTAAGCTTACTAGGACTCCGCAGAAGGAAGTAACCCTCACTCTGCGAGTGGAGGACATGCACCTCCGTCCTCCACTCCTCTCTCACTCAGCGCTTCGGATCAAAATACGGGTACAGCTTCACCCGTTTTGCCCATTGTTCCCACTCACCTAACAATTCACGAGCCTTCTCAGGATGCGCATCTATGAGGTCCTTTGTCTCGCAACGATCTCTATCAATGTTGTAGAGCTCCCACTTCCCACCATTGTATCGCCTGTTTCCCCTAACAAGCTTCCACCCACCTTTGCGCAATGCGCTCGAGCCGAAGTGATCAAAACCTAACACCCTCTCAGAAAAGCCGCCCACGTCTCCCGAAAAGAGTGGCACTAAACTCATCCCCTCCACCTCTTGAACTTCCCTGCCCTCGTACTGACTCGGATAATTAACTCCAGCCACCTCACACACTGTGGGCATAATGTCGATCAAGTGACTGGGCTCACGCACCCACCTGTTAGCCCTTTTTATCCCCTTCGGCCAATGCACCACCATTGGACTACAATTGCCACCCTCGTGGTTGAAGTGCTTGTACATTCTCAGTGGGGTATTGGATAGGCATGACCAACCACTCCCCACCGAGTGATAACTGCCCCTTCCCCCCATTTGTTCTAGCTCTTCCCCGCGGTGCAACCGCGTCACCCCTCTGCGGCTCGGCCCGTCAAAACCATACGGCCCCCACTCATAACACGCACCATTGTCGCTGGTGAAAAATATCAAGGTGTTCTCTAAGGCCCCTGTCTTCTCCAAATGAGCAATGATTTGGCCAACCCCTTGATCCACATGATCCACCATCGCAGCAAAGGTGGCCATCCTATACGCTAAATCTTCCCGCCGGTCCTCAGCTAAACTAGACCACGCTGGATTGGCCTCTCCCGCATAACCATTGGCAATCTCTGACTTGTCCTTTGGAACTTCTGATATCTCGGTATAGCTCCACGCTCCTGTTACTAAACCACTCTGCACCTGCCTTTGGTAACGTGCCTCTCGCAGCTTATCCCACCCCTGCCGATAGCGCTCAACATACTTGTCGCGCAGCCCTGGCCTCGCCTGCAGTGGAAAGTGGGGTGAGGAATGCGCCAAATAGAGAAAGAATGGCTTCTCCCGAGCCTGGCCTTGCTTGATGAACTCTACAGCGTAGTCGCTAAATGCATCAGTCGCATAATAGGGTTGCCGGTGACGCACCTCTTCTTTCCTCCCCCTTGGCAATCTGTAATGCTTTTTTGCCGACCACTGGTCCGCCTCATACCCCTTCAAATACCCATAATATTCATCAAAACCACGCTCTGTAGGCAGCACCTTCTCACCCACATGCCACTTGCCTACCCCATAAGTAGCATAACCCGCCGACCGCAATACCTCTGCCAAAGTCACACAATCACTCCCCAGATGATTGCGATACGCTGGCCCCTTCTTGGCCTCCTCAGAATGAGGTTTCGTGAAGTCCGCAATCCCCGCCTGCTGCGAATACAATCCCGTCAACAACGCCGCTCTCGATGGACAACAGCGTGCCGCATTGTAGTTCTGCGTGAAACGCAAACCATCCTTCGCCAGCCGGTCGAGATGAGGCGTCTCAATCTCCCCCCCATACGCCCCGAGGTCGGAATACCCCATGTCATCTACCAATATGAAAATGATGTTTGGCTTCTGAGCCGCCCACCCCGAAAGGCACAAGGCCCCTGCTAAAATCCATTGCTTTATCCATTGCATACCCAACTCTACGCAATACCGCCCAATCATTCTCTCCAATGTGCATTCTGCTACATCGCATGTGGAATGCACGCACCTCCCGTTCCTAATCTGAACAGAAGTTTGACGATTTTTCGGAATTCAACCTATAGATTTCGCGATTTATTGGTAACTAATGATGAAATATAGGTATGTATCCTGTATCATTTGCTACCCACCATGAACCGATCCATCAAACTTACCCTTCTCACGACCACTGGTCTCAGCCTCTGTGCGGCACAAGCCGAGGATACCTACCTCACCTTCCAAGGTGATCCATCCAAGCCTGGCAAAAACAAACACATCGTCCTCCTCGCAGGTGACGAAGAATACCGCTCAGAAGAGGCCATGCCCATGCTCGCCCAAATTCTCTCCAGCCAGGGTTTTCGTTGCACCGTCCTCTTCTCAATGGACGCCAACAATAAGTTTGTGGACCCCACTAACCAAGCCTCACTCTCCAACCCCAACGCCATGAAAGATGCCGACCTCTTCCTCATGGGCCTGCGCTTCAGAAACTGGGATGAGAAAACCATGGCCAAGTTCGACTACAAATTTAAACAAGGTCTGCCAATCGTCGCCCTTCGCACCTCCACTCACGCCTTCAATATTAAGGACAAGAACAACAAGTTCCATAAGTACCATTGGCAGGCAGCCGTAGATACGGGCTGGAAAGGTGGCTTCGGAAAGCAAGTACTCGGAGAAACTTGGGTCAATCACCACGGCCGCCACGCAGTCGAAGGAACCCGCACCGTCGTCGAAGAACCCAATAAGCTCCACCCCATCCTCAACGGCGTCGACACAATCTTCGGCAAAACCGACGTCTACGGCGTCAATGTCACCCAACCCGCAACCATTCTCCTCCGCGGCCAAGTCACCAAGACCCTCGCCCCCAACTCTCCCGCTGTCGCAGGCAAAAAGAACAACCCCATGATGCCGGTCGCTTGGACCCGCAACTTTAAACAAGCGAATGGGAAGACCAACAAGATCTTCACCACCACCATGGGATCGGCCGACGATTTACTCGACGAAAACCTCCGCCGCCTCGTCATCAATGGCGTCTACTGGGGGCTGGGAATGCAAGTCCCCAAAAAGGCAGATGCCAGCCTCAAGAACCCATACGAACCACTCATGTATGGCTTCAATACCTTCCGAAAAAATAGGCAACCCGAGGACTTCATCTCCCTCGAATCGCCTGAAACCATCCGCAAACGAAAACTCAGCAAAATCAAAGGTAAGCCAGGTAACGTCCAATTCGTCCGCATCGAACTCCCCGGCCAAGGACGTATCCTCACCCTCACCGAAGTAGAAATCATCTCCGGTGGCAATAACATCGCCCCCAAAGGTACCGCCACCCAATCCAGCCTCCTAAAGCCTGGAACACCCGAGAAAGCGATCGACGGTAACACCGCTGCGCACTGGGGCGCCAAATCAATGACCCACACTGCCGAGGTCACCGATAACCCATGGTGGGAGCTTAACCTCGGTGCCAGCTACGAAGTCGATGCTGTCAAAATTTTTAACCGCGTAGAGAACAACTTCGGCGAGCGACTCAATGGCCTCAGCGTCCTCCTCCTCGATAAGGACCGTAAGCCCATCCTCGAAAAGAAATACCTCGGAGCTCCCAAAAACAGCATGACCATTACCAAGTCTGGTTCTCTGAGCTACGATAATGGGTCCTACCCAGCTCCCGAACCTCCAGCTCCCAAAGTCGAAGGCCCAAAACACCCAGCTGTCGTCAAAGGTGCACCACCAAAATCGCTGCAACTCACAAAAAATGCACGTCTCGCCCTCATCGGTGGTGGACTCGGTTCTCGCATGAACATGCACCACGAGTTCGAAACCGAACTCCAACGCCGCTACCCTAACCACACCCTCTTTATCCGCAACCTCTGTAAGGAAGGTGACACCCCAGCCTTCCGTCCACATCCATCACGCAATAACCACTTCGTCATCCCTAACGGCCGTGACCTGGTCAAAGAAGAATTCCGCAAACAAGGTGGTGGTGCCGGTCACTATGAAATGCCAGACCAGTGGCTCGAACGCCTACAGATTGATACCGTCATCGGATTCTTCGGCTACTCAGAATCCTTCGATGGCCTCGAGCGAATCGATGGATTTAAAGAGGAACTCCGCGCCTGGATTCGCCACACCCTTGCCCAAAAATACACCCTCAATGGCCCCCAACTCGCAGTCGTTGGCCCAGCCGCATTCGAGGACCTCTCAGCCACTCGCCACCTTCCCGATGGCGTCGCAGAGAACCAACGCATCAAGGCCTACTCACAAGCAATGGCAAAAGTCTGTATGGAAGAAGGAGTCCTCTACTTCGATACCTTCGACTTTACCAAAAAACTCTACGACTCAAGTGAGGATGATCAGACCCAAAATGGCCACAACCTCACAGCAGCATCCTACAAAGCACTCGCTCCTGCACTCGCCAATGGTATCTTCGGCAAAACCACACCCACTGCGGACTACGAAAAAGTCAAAGCCGCAGTCGCCGAAAAAAACCGCCTCTGGTTGCTCGACTATAAAATTCCTAACGGTGTCCACGTCCATGGCCGCCGCCATAAACCATTCGGTAACCATAACTACCCAGATGAACTGAAAAAAACGCGCCAGATGACTGCCATCCGCGATCAAGCTCTCTGGGCCACCCTCCAAAACAAACCCTTCGATATCCCAGCCGCCGATGCCAAAACCATCACACTCAAAGATATCGAGCCCGATGGCGTCAGTAGACAACGCGGCAACAAATACCTCTCCGGTGAAGACACCCTCTCGCACATCAAACTCCCAGAGGGCTATAAACTCCAACTCTTCGCCGACGAAAAACGCTTCCCCGACCTCGCAAATCCATCACAAATGGCTTTCGATAACCAAGGTCGCCTCTGGGTCGGATGCATGGGTTCCTACCCACATTACCGTATCGGTGACCCACTGCCG
Organism: Rubritalea tangerina; assembly: GCF_042683245.1. Taxonomy (NCBI): domain Bacteria; kingdom Pseudomonadati; phylum Verrucomicrobiota; class Verrucomicrobiia; order Verrucomicrobiales; family Rubritaleaceae; genus Rubritalea; species Rubritalea tangerina. The sequence goes on along the minus strand of NZ_JBHUJB010000080.1, from coordinate 46,962 downwards.
AATGACAAGATCCTCATCTTTGAAGATACCAATGGCGACGGTAAAGCGGATAAACAAACCGCCTTTGTCGAAAATATCCACATCCCAATGGGCTTTGAAATCACCCCTCAAGGCGGTGCATACGTCTCACTCGGCAACGACCTCGTCCTCCTCGAAGACACCAATGGCGACAGCAAAGCCGATAAAAAAACCATCGTCCTCAGCGGCTTCGATGACCACGACACCCACCACGCTATCTCCGCATTCTGTGCCGATCCCTCAGGTGCCATCTACATGGGAGAAGGCGTCTTTTCCTTCTCAAATGTTGAAACCCCCTATGGTACAGTCCGCGGTACCAATGGTGGCTTCTACCGATTTGACCCCACCAAAGGTAAACTCGAACGCACCGCCCAATATGGTATCCCCAACCCATGGGGAATCGCCTTCGATGACTGGGGCCAAAACTTCTTCCTCCACACCTCTGGCCCAGCACTCAGTTGGATGCAACAAGGTGCCGTAAAACCTCTCTATCACCATAACCTTAAGGCTCCTAACATCCTAGGAGGACACAATGTCCGACCAACCTCCGGTCTTGAATTCGTCTCCTCCCGCCACTTCCCTGACGAAGTCCAGGGCGATGTCATCATCTGCAATAACATCGGCTTCCTCGGAGCCAAACAACATTCCGTCAAAGCGGACCCCAATACCGGCTTCTTTAAAGTCCAGTACCGACAAGACCTCTTCGTCTGCGATGGCGCCTATAAAGACCGCTTCCGCCCAGTCGACCTCGAGTTCGCGCCAGATGGCTCCCTCTATTTCATCGACTGGAGTAACGCTCTCATCGGCCACATGCAACACAACGCCCGTGACCCACACCGCGACCACGTGCACGGCCGTATCTACCGCATTACCTACCCGTCCCGTCCACTCGTCAAACCAGCCAAAATCGCAGGTGCCTCCATCGAAACCTTGCTCGACAACCTGAAACTTCACGAGTCTCGCAGCCGCTATCGCACCCGCAGAGAACTCCGTGGCCGCGATGTCACAGAGGTCACCCTCGCTCTCAAAAAATGGGTCGCTTCACTCGATAAAAACGACCCTAAGTTCGAACACCACCTGCTCGAAGCACTCTGGGTCTCATGGGGCCTCGGCAACATCAACACAGACCTCACCCACCAGCTACTCAAGGCCTCTGACTACAGAGCGCGCACCGCAGCTGTCAGGGCTGTCCGCTATAACCCTGAAGCCTTCTCGGACCTCGACGCCATCATGCTCAAGGCAATTGCTGACACCCACCCGCAGGTGCGTCATGAAGCACTCGTCTCCGCCACCTGGCTCGGAGGCTCACTCGCAAAGCAAATGCTCGTCGAATTCGAGAAACAACCAGTCAGCTCGTGGTCACAAACCGCCTACAACCATGCAAAGTTCATCATCAACCAAATCAAAGTCGAAGAGAAGAAGCCTGAAGTCCCAGTGCCTGCTCACATCGCCAAAGATAGAACTGCCAGCGAACTCTACCGCAAAGGCTTCGAACACTTCGGCCACGGTGAAAGCTGCGCAAGCTGCCACCAAATGAAAGGGGAAGGCGTACCCAATGCGTTCCCACCACTTGCTGGCTCAAAATGGGTCACTTCAGATAAGGACCTCCTCATCAAAATCACCCTCCACGGCATCATGGGCGAAATCGATGTGAAAGGTAAAAAGTACAATGGCGTCATGCCAGGATTCGCTTTCCGCACCCCTAACAAAGAGCTCGCTGAAGTCCTCACTTTCGTCCGAAACGCCTTCGGCAACAAAGCTCCAGACGGTGACTTCGTTATCACAGAAAAAGATATCGAACGCGTGCTCAAAGCCACCGAAAACCAAAAGGGAATGATGCCTGCCAACGAATTACTCAAAGCGCATCCCCTCAAAAATTAATACCATTGATCGAAACGGAATGGTCAGAATGAGCTTGCTGAATATCAAGGCGGAGTGAAGGCGTCCCGCACACGCGGGACAACCGAATGACCACCCAATTTCAGAAAGCCTGAGCGCCCCCAAAAGCTCAGGCTTTTTTTTTGCCCCAAACCCACAGCGTGGAGCCACTTTTCATGCTTCACACCCAACTTTCGGTCTCATAAAAGACCACTCAAACACATTAGTAGCAATAGTGCAGCATCCCCTAGCATTCCCTTCCGTCATAATACCCAGACCGATGAGAACCTTCTATCTAGCACTACTCACCTACTGGCTGAATATCTCCCTCACCTCAGCTACCCAACCCAACGTTCTATTTCTTGTTGTCGATGACCTCCGCGCCTGGACTGGTTGCCTCAATAAAGGGTACCCAGGAGAAATCTTCACTCCCAATATAGACCAATTAGCCAAACAAGGGCGGCTCTTTACCAATGCCCATGTGCCTTCACCAAAATGCGGCCCATGCCGCGCCTCCGTTCTCACAGGCCAACTCCCCTCACAACTCGGAATCTACGGTAATGGCCAATGGCTTCACCCCAACCACCCCAATCTAACAAGCCTGCCAAAACACTTTAAACAAAACGGCTACCACACCGTCGGCGCGGGAAAAATCACCCACCATACCGCTGGCTTCAACCCTCCCAATGAATGGCACGACTTTCAAGAAATTGAATGGGAGGACCCCTGGGACCGCCCAAAGTCCACCTACCCAAATAAAACCCAACGTCCCGCACCTGAAATCTATCCCATCTCGGGCCTAAACCAACGCCACCACGAGCTAGACTGGGGCTCACTTCCTCACACATACGAATACCACGACCCCAAAACCACCAACTACGCTAAGCATTTCCTTTCTAACTATCAGGGAAATAAACCCTTCTTCCTAGCCTGTGGCATCTTCCGTCCACACCTCCCGTGGTATGCCCCTAAAGAATATTTTGACCTCTACCCACTCGATAAAATACGCATTCCTCTGGGACTGAAACCTAACGACCGTGACGACCTACCACCCTCCGCAAAACGCATCACTCACTCCAAACACTTCGACCTCATTTCTCAGTCAGCCAAGTATAAACAAGCCATACAAGCATACCTCGCCTCGATAAGCTTTGCTGACGCACAAATCGGCCGCGTCCTAACAGCGCTGAAAGCATCCAAACACCACAAGAACACCATCATTGTGCTCTGGAGCGACCATGGATGGCACCACGGAGAAAAGAACCATTGGCACAAATGGACACTCTGGGAGAATGCTACACAGATTCCTCTCATCATTGCTGCCCCTGAGCTTCCTCAACCCGGTATCAGCACAGATGCTCCCGTCTCGGCCCTCTCCCTCTACCCAACCCTCGTCGACCTTTGCCGACTCCCAATGCCTAACCAAAGCTTTGACGAAGAATCCCTCCGGCCGCTGCTAGAAAACCCATCAGCCCCATGGAAACATGCCGTCGTCATTCAGCACGCTCGAGGCTCCTGTGCCGTCCGCAGTAGAAACCACCGCTATATCCTCTATGCCAATGGTGACGAAGAACTCTATGACCATACAAAGGATCCCTACGAATGGACAAACAAAGCCCACGAACCATCCAGTAAACCAGTCATCAATAAACTGAAAAAATTTGCCACTACCCAATGGCATGACAACGTCCCATCAAAAAACGCATTCCATTTCGACCCTCACTCCTACACCTGGAAACGAAAAACAAACTAATCGCCTTCCTCCCACTTTTAGCCTCAGCCCCACAATCCCCACATCTAACTCTGTGGTAAAACCCATTCCTGCCACGGTCCCACTGGCACATCCTCAGCTTCCACAAACTTCCAAGAAACGCGCTGTCCGCTCTTCACTCCCAAAAAATCGCGTACCGCCGGACTGATGTCTAAGCCAGCATTGCCATTCCGATTCGGCTTTGGCTGCTTGTTCTGAAACACATACTCGTAATCGTCGGTGTAAAATGGACCACAGTCCTCCCACTGCGCGTAACACACCTTCTTACCGCTGTGAATCGCTAACCAGCGCCCCTTGCATACCGACTTTCCAGGTGCCTTCGCTGCGCGCCAAAACCACTTGATCACATGGGACGCCTCAGGCTTAAACCGCCCACCACCACGCGCCACATCATTATAGGGTAAAGCAATGTAAAATGGATTCATCTTCGGCCGAAACTTTGCCGGAAAATAACCATTCCTATTCACCGGGTCGTCTACCCCACCATAACTGTGAATCCACTTCGGATCCCAAGAACTCGCATGATTGTGCGTCGGGTTGTTCGCCGATGAATCCTCACCAACCCAAAAAATCGTCACCGGAATGTCTCGCTTCCAAGTATAGCGATACCGCTCAGACACCCCATCAAAATCCTCAACCACAATCTTCCCCTTCGGCGGTATACGATACGGGTCCCTCAATGAATGAAAACTCACCCTTACCTGCTCCAGCTGCTCCTCGTGCGCCAACTTCAACCTCTGCTGTAATGACATCTGCGCCGTAGCACCTCCAGCTACCGCCATCCAGATCATCCCTAATGCCACCAGTTTTTGCCTCATTGCAGCACCTTACTACCACGACCCATTCCCCCACGCAACCCAACATTCCCCCCACTCCAGACTCACCCTCAAACACTTTAAACAAACGTACAAAATTTACCTTGCAAACGACCTAACAGACCACTAGTTAGTCTAACATTCTTAATGTTACTCAGATGAAAAATTGCTATCTCACATGGTTCTCGCGGATCGGATTTCTCGGAATCCTCATTAATCTAGGCTTTGTCATACCATCATTTCTGATGCCTGGCATGCTCCAAAGCATGATGGGGCTACCTTTTGATGCCTCCCACGAGTGGATGCAAAACGCGGGCATGCTCGTAGCCGCTGTGAGTCTGTTTTATATCCCAGCATTGGTGAATCCCGCCAAATACCCAATCTATGCATGGCTGGTAGCGATCTCTCGCCTCATCGCTGGCGTCTTCTGGATTTATCTCGTCAATACCTCCGCTTTCCCAGACGCATTCAAACCGATGATGTGGGTAGACTCCAGTCTCGGTATTATCTTGAGCACCCTACTCATTCTAGGCCTAGGCAATGAGCGCGGTGCCTTCTTCAAAGCCCTCGGCACATTCTTGACCGCCCCCTTCAGATGGTTTGCCAGCCGTTGGCAACAATCCCTCGGATTCAAAATCACCAGCTCCCTCAGTATTCTCATCCTCAGCTTCCTCGGCTTTGAAACCTGGAATAACCTCCTGCGCAAACACCCAGATACCGTCTATCAAGACGATGCCGACCAATACAAATACGGCGCTATCGGACTCGGCATGCAAGCGCGTATACCCCTCTACCTCTTCCAAGCTCTCCCTAACATCTTCGGAGATAAATTGCCCGACCCAGAAAAAGGCTATGCCTCCCTCGGCCTAATCTATGAAGAAGGTAAAGACCTCCCTATCGGCCTCGCTGAGAGACATATCGGCTACAAAAGTGTCGAACCTAACTGCGCTCTCTGCCATACAGGATCCTATGTCGACGAAAACACGAACAAACGCATCCCCATTCTCGGAGGCCCCGCTCATGAGTTCGACCTAGAAAAATTCCAATGGTTCCTCTACGACTGCGCAAATGATGAACGCTTCACAGCAGACATCCTCATGCCTGAAATCGAGAAAATTGCCGACCTCACAGCCTCGGAAAAACTCTACTACCGCTACGCAATCATTCCCTTCGCAAAAGAAGCCCTGCGCCAACAAGGCAAAGACTACGCCTGGCAAAAAAGCCGACCAGAGCAAGGACGCGGACGTACAGACACCTTTAACCCAACAAAAATTAACGTCTTTAAATTCCCCGATGACCACACCATCGGCACTGTCGACCTCCCACAAGTCTGGAACCAAAAACCCCGTGAAGGCATGTGGCTCCACTGGGATGGGAACAACGATGAAATCAGAGAAAGAAACTACGCCGCCGCCATGGCCGTCGGTGCGACCCAAACCTCCGTCATCCCAGATAACTTCAAACGCGTCACAGACTACCTCCTCACTCTCCAACCACCTGCATTCCCAGGCTCAGTCGATGCCGAACTCGCCAAAACAGGACAAACCATCTACGAGAAAAACTGTGCCAGCTGCCATGCCTTTGGCGCTGAAAAAGTCGGTCAAGTCACCCCACTTGAAGAAATTCTAACTGACCCACACAGACTGGATTCTTTCACCACCATGTTGGTTGATAAGTTCCACACCTTCCAAAAACCTCCATTTGACTTCGAGGCATACCGCAAAACCTATGGATACGCTAACACGCCTCTCGATGGCGTCTGGGCACGTGCTCCCTACCTGCACAACGGCTCCGTACCAACCCTCTGGCACCTCCTCCAAAAACCTGAAGACCGCCCCACCCAGTTCTACAAAGGCTTCAATAAATACGACTACCAAAAACTCGGCTGGATTAGCTCAGGACCAGATGCCGAAAGCATGGGCTTCCTCCTGAAAACTTCAGACCCAGGTAACGGAAACCAAGGCCATACTTACGGCACAGAGCTCAGTGAAGACGAAAAGCGCGCCCTCCTCGAATACCTCAAAACAATCTAATCATTTCATATGAAAATCTTACCTAAACACTTCTCAGACGCTAAACGATCACTCTTCCAGTCCGCTGTCAGAGAAGCTCGACAAGCTCTTGGCGCCACCAAACAAAAAGGTCTTGTTAGAGACGACCCACATGTCCAAGCCGCAGCCAATGTCCTAGCGGACGAAAATGCAGAACAAAAAGACGGCACACTGGAAGTCTGCGCGAAACTCGCATGGGACCTCGTCAAAGCCCACCTCTCTGGTGATAAAGACAGAATTGAAGCTCTCGAAAACCAACTTAAGTACAGTACCTGTGACGCCGTAGGCTGGGCAAAAGTCGTCGAGATCTACCTCTCCTACTACCACGGAGGAAAAGAACCAGAATACCGAACTTATAACCCTAGCGACATCTCCACTGCCTCAGTCTACTCCATGCCTGACACCCCGCTCACAGTCGGCGTTATCGGGGACTGGGGCACTGGCGAAGAAGTCGCCTCCGTCGTCCTCGAAGAGGTATTCAAGCACGAACCCGATATCCTCATCCACGTCGGAGATATCTACTACGCTGGCACTCCTAACGAAGCCCAAACAAACTTTCTCGACATCATCAATGCCGCAAGACTCAAGCCTAGCCAGGGCAAGTCACGCGCCATTCCCGTCTATAACCTACCAGGAAACCACGACTACTACAGTGGCGGCCAAGGCTTCTTCCATACCCTCGACCAACTCAACCTCCCCCCATACGTCGCCGAAGGTACTGAACTCCAACAAACCAGCTTCTTCTGCCTCCGCAATAATCACTGGCAGCTCCAAGGAATGGATACCGGCTACTACGACCATGACCTCTTCAAAGTTGGTGAGGACGTCACCCACCTCCACGATAGCGAAATCCAATGGCATAAAGACAAAATCCAATCTGCCGATGGGAGAAAAATTATCCTCTTCTCCCACCACCAACTCTTCTCCTCCTTCCTAGCAATCAACAAACAAACCTACAACCCCGCCCTGTTGAGCCCATTCCAAAACGCCATCGATTCCGGACAAGTTGCCGCGTGGCTCTGGGGCCACGAACACCTACTCGAACTCTACGGCCCACACCTCAACCTCAAAGCCGGACGCTGCGTCGGTAACGGTGCCTTCCCTGAACTCGCCAGCGGCAGCCCCTATACCGAACTCGATCCCACCAAATACCAAGACATCCCACCACTCCTCCAAGATCCCAATACCGGCACGTTCTACCAAACTGGAATCTCCGAAGAAGTCATCAACCACGGCTACGCTATCCTTAACCTTAACGAAACATCCGCCGAAGCAGCCTATTACCAAGTGCCCGGTGATGGCATGTCGCAGTCCAGCTCACTCGTCTTTAAGGAATCACTCTAACACAACCTAACACTCTCTCAGAAAAAATCTCATGAACAGAATCTCCACACCCGTAGAACTTATCGAGGAAAGCTACGACGTCGTTGTCGTTGGATCCGGTTATGGCGGCGGTATTGCCGCATCCCGTCTCTCAAGAGCTGGAAAAAAAGTTTGCCTACTTGAACGCGGCAAAGAATGGATACCTGGCGAGTTCCCTAACACCGACGTCAAAGCTGCTGAAAACATGCAGCTCGACCTCCCCGAAAAAAAGGTCGGATCCTCAGTAGGTCTCTACAATTTTCACCTCCACAAAGATGTGCAGGTACTCGTCGGTTGCGGACTGGGTGGCACCTCCCTTATCAATGCCAACGTCTCCCTCCATGCTGATCCGCGCGTCTTTACCCCAGAGCTCTGGCCAAAAGGCTTACTCGATGATCGCGACACCCGCCTCGCTGATGGCTTCAAGCGGGCAGAAGAAATGCTCAAGCCCAATCCCTACCCAGAAAACTTCCCACCTCTCAAAAAGTTAGAAGCTGCCAAAGTCGCCGCCGAAGCGACCCAACAGCCCTTCTCTCTCCCCCCGATCAACGTCACCTTCCAAGATGGCGTCAACCACGTCGGAGTGGAACAAAAAGCATGTAATAACTGCGGTGACTGCGTCTCAGGTTGTAATAACCTCGCAAAAAATACCACCCAGATGAACTACCTTCCAGATGCTTGGAACCACGGTGCAAAAATCTTCACAGAATGCTCCGTCAAGTATCTCGAAAAAACAGAGGGCAGTTGGCTCGTGCACTTCCAACCACTGCAATCCGGCAGAGGCCGATTCGATGCCCCCACCCAGTTCGTAAAAGCCGAAACCGTCATCCTCTCCGCAGGAACCCTAGGTTCCACCGAAATCATGCTGCGCACAAAAGCCCATGGTCTCGATTGCTCCCCAATGGTTGGAAAACGCTTCTCAGGTAATGGCGATGTCCTCGGCTTCTCCTATAACGGAAAAGATCGCGTCAACGGCGTCGGATACGGCACCCACAAAGTAGATCCCAAAAACCCATGTGGCCCTTGTATCACCACCCTAACAGACACTCGAAAAACTGCTGAAAACTACCTCGATGGCATGGTCGTAGAAGAAGGCTCCATCCCCGGCGCCCTGGCCCCAGGCCTCCCATCCATTTTCTCCGCTCTCGCTAAAACGATCGGTGAGGACGAAAATGAATCCTTCCCTAACGAACTCAAAGAAGAAGCACGCAAACTCGACAGCCTTCTCCGCGGTGCCCACCACGGAGCTATGGCACACACCCAAACCTATCTCGTCATGTCCCATGACGATGGTGACGGCCAAATGACTCTCGACAACGACCGCATGGTACTCAACTGGCCCGGCTATGGAAGAGAAGACGTCTTCAAACGCGTCAATGACTTCCTCAAACGCTGCGCCCTTGCCCTCGATGGCACCTTCATCAAAAACCCAATCTGGACCAAACTCTTCGATAAAGCCCTCATCTCAGTCCACCCGCTCGGTGGCTGTATCATGGGCGAAGACGCCTCAAAAGGTGTCGTCAATGACCGCGGACAAGTCTTTGCTGGAGCCTCAGGAACTGACCTCCACGAGGGACTCTATATCACCGATGGATCAGTCATCCCGACCTCCCTCGGCGTGAACCCACTCTTCACCATTTCGGCCATTTCTGAGCGGAACATGCGTTACCTATGCGAAGCTCAGGGATGGCCACTCTCTTACCAACTCCCCTCAGCTCCTACCCAACAAAGCTATGTGCCAAAACTCGGTATCGAATTCACCGAAACCATGAAAGGGTTCTGGAACCCCGGGAGCACCGAATTCCAAGAGGGCTACAACATCGGCAAAGAAGGTGATACCCGCATCGAGTTTACCTTACAAATTGACTCCGACGACCTCGATACTCTGATCGATACGCCCGCACACCCAGCTCGTATCTCTGGCACCCTCACCGCTCCCGCGCTATCACCTGAACCCCTCACCGTCACCGACGGCGTCTTCCAACTCTTCAATGAAGTCAAAAATGAAGTCGAAACCCGCCACATGACCTACTCCATGTGCGCCACTTCCGAAACCGGCCATACCTACTTCTTCCATGGCTATAAGGAAATCCGCGCCGACGGCTTCCTCGATATCTGGCACGATACCTCCACGCTCTATTCCTCCATCTATGAAGGGGAAAATGCCAACGGCAACCTCCTAGGACGCGGAATCCTCCATATCGCTCCAAAAGACTTCATGGTCCAAATGACCACCATGAAAGTCACCCACGCCGACTCCCTCGAACAACGCCTTGAAGCACTCACGCGCTTCGGAAAATTCTTCGCAGGCACACTCTGGGATATTTACGGTGGCGTTGCCGCTCCTCTCGAGTACTTCAACCCCGATGCCCCACCGCGTCAAAAACGCCCCCTCCGAGCACCCGCTCCTGAGGTCTACCCCTTCCAAACCGCCGACGGTAAAACCCTCCGCCTCACCCGCTACAATGCAGGTAATAAAAATACCGTCATGTGCTCACATGGCCTCGGAGTCGCCTCATCCATCTTCTCCACAGACCTAATCGATACAAACCTCCTAGAATACCTCTGCGCTCACGAATATGATGTCTGGCTCCTAGATTTCCGCTGCAGTATCGAACTCCCACAGCTCGCTGCCGAGGAATCTACTGGAGATGATGTCGCTAAATACGACTACCCAGCAGCAGTCGCAAAAGTCAGAGAACTCACCGAGAAAGAAAGTATCCAAGTTGTCGTCCATTGCTACGGAGCCGCCACTTGGACCATGTCTATGCTCAACGGCCTCGAAGGGGTGAACTCAGCGGTCATCTCCCAAGTCTCCGCCCACATGAAGGCCCCCTTCATGACCAACCTCAAAACCGGACTCCACACCGCAGAAGTGCTCAACCTCCTCGGGGTCGACACCCTCACCGCCTACACCAGTAGCGATGCAAATTGGAAAAATAAACTCATTGATCAGGCACTCAAACTCTACCCAGTGGGCAGCAGCCAACATTGCCATAACCCAGTGTGCCACCGCATCACCTTCCTCTACAGCCTCCTCTACGAACACCAACAACTCAACGAGACGCTGCACGAAAACCTCCATGAACTCTTCGGAGTCGGAAATATCGAACAATTCGAACACCTATCAACCATGGTCAGAAAAGGCTATGTCACCGCCTTCAATGGTGATGACATCTACCTCCCACACCCTGAACGTATGGCCATCCCCATTACCTTCATCAGTGGCGCCAAAAATCAATGCTACCTCCCTGAAAGTACCGAACTCACCTTCGAATACCTCAGAAATGCCAATGATCCAGACCTCTACGAACGCCACGTTATCCCAGAATACGGCCACATCGATTGTATCTTCGGTAAAAATGCCGTCCACGATGTCTACCCAACAATCCTAGCGGGACTCGAACGTGGCGCAAAACTCGCTAACAGATCACTCACTGCCACCACTTAAACCACCATCAATCTAACGTATTCACCATTTCTTTATCCCATTTCAGAAATGGTGATAGTTAGGTTTTGTTTAGAAAAAATCTCCGCAAGACCCACAAACCATTCAAAAATATAGGATTCCTTTATTTCTGGACTAACAGCAAATACTGGACTACTAACACACCAAGCCTAACAAATCATCGTGACAATTCTTGCACAACATGATGGAAACGGTGCAGCTCAGCCCGCTCACAACACACTGTGAGTGGGCTGAGTTTTTTCTAATACTTCTACTTCTGCCCCTCTCGGCCAACCACAAACTCCACATGCTTACTCGGCACAGGCGTCACGAGAGCAAACTCAATGACCTGCCCAGTTTTTAATTCCCCCTCATAGTACCAATGCTGATTTGCTTCGACATTGTAGCCTGAACTTGAAGACCCACCACCTTGGGAGCGTACCTCACCAGAAGCATGAGTTGATCCATCAATAAAGACACAGGCCACAGCCTCTTCCCAGTCACCTACTCCCAAAGCCTTCCTTGTCCGCTGCATGCTCGCCGCATTCTTCCAGTGAAAATCTACCTCGAATTGATACCCGTCAGACTGACGCGCTGTCGAAAACTTCGTCACAGGTAGAATGGAGCTGTTCGTCTTCACTGACTGTAGCGCCCCCTTAGCTCCGACTTCCGCCCGAGCAAGCACTACCGCTCCTGTACGACTGTATGGATAACTATCAGAAGGGTCTAATCGATAGGATAAACGAAATACCCTATTCGCTGGATCCGCATACTCCCCCAAACTCCCAACATTCCCTTCCACCTTCTCAAGCGTCGATGTGTAAGCATCTAACACACTTTTACCACCTACCATAATCTTCGATTGCTGACTAAAGTCGGCAATCAGCTTCACTCCTTTTCCCACAACATCACGGTATTCTACAGACTCTAACACACATTCACATTCGGCATCACTATACTTAGCTGGCACACTCTGAGCACTCCAGGTCTTCACAGTGCTCGGAGTAGGATTCGAATGAGAAAACTCTCTCACTTCACCACCACTCTTCAAAACCCGAAAATCTAGCAACTTCTGCCCTCGAGGCCATGATCGAAAAATCACCGCGAATCTACGCTCGGGATCCTCGTCACTCCACTCCGATTGATAGCCGTCGAGCCACTCGCCATTGCTAGCACGCACCTGAAAAACATAGTCAGGAACTCCTGGCCCAGTGGCTCCAGCCATCACAGCTTCGGCCCCGACAAATTTCTCAAGCCGACTTCCTCCCCCCGACATCTCATACACATAGTCATTATAGTGGAGGTAGGGCATCTGTAACCTGGGTCGCCCCCTCTGCACCTCCATGACCAAGGCCCCCGGATTAGACGCCCGAAATGTGAGCTCCTCCAGAACACCATCCCTTTTCGCATACGCCACAGTGCTCCCCCCATTACCACTACTGCCACTCGAGCTGCCTCCACCAAAAAATCCACCACCCACACTCGCCTTCCCATCGACCACCTCACCCAACCCAAACTGCAAAACCTCAATGCTCTCACCATCAGAAAAATGGAGTGACTTCTGCGACTTCACAAATCCCGCCCCCCCCTTTGCACTACCAAACTGATAGCCTTCACTGACAAATAACATCGCCACACAAATAAGCACAAATACACCACACCCCGCTAACCAAGTCCAATGTCCTCTCATGCCTTCAAATTACTCCCTCAAACTCACATAGCCAGCCTCGTTTACGGACAAATCATCCACCCACGCCTCTAAAAGAATCCACTCCTTGCTGCGAGCTTTACTGACAAATCATAATTATTATGTCAGCATTCCTCGATCTGCGGACTGTGCCAGATGCGATTCCCAATTCATGCCACACTCACACTCCATCCCTCCTCCCTCTTCCACCCTCAAAGTGGTCGACCCGCATGACCCAGAAACCTTGCTGGAACAATCCCAAGCCTCACTCCGGGCTTACATCACCTCCCTCATGAGCAACCGCTCAGATGTCGATGATATCCTCCAAGAAACCAACCACTCGATTATCCAAAAAAAATCCGACTTCCAACTCGGCTCAAATTTTAAAGCTTGGGCATTCAAGATCGCCTACTTCTCCGTCATGAGCCACGTCCGAGACCGCCAACGCCGTGGCTTTGTCAATCTCTCCGAAGAAACACTCGAGCAACTCTCCCTCGATGCCAGCTCCTTACTTGAGAGCTCCAATGACCGCATGCAATCCCTCACGCATTGCATCCAAAAACTCAACGCCAAAGAACGACTCCTCCTACGCCAACATTACGTCGAAGGAAAATCTCTCACCGCCATCGCTAAAGCCGTCAGTCGAGAACCCAGTGCCCTACACAAGGCTATCTCCCGTGTCAGAGCCACCCTCAAGGCCTGTATCGAAAAACACCTCGCGCAACACCTAGCATGAATGCCAAACAACGCACGCAACTTCAGCACCTCGTCGACCTCATCCTAACCGACACGCCATTGAGCTCCCAACAAACCCAACAGCTCGACCACCTCCTCCAGGACCCCGAAGCCCGCTCCCATTACCTCAACCTCGTCGAACTCGATAGCCACCTCCCCTCTGCCCTCGAACAAGCTGACATCCTGGACCTGTTAGAAGAGCCTAAACCACCCCTCTCCCTATGGCTACCTATCAGCGCAGCTGCCATAGCCATCCTCACCTTTATCCTAGGCTTCAAAATCGGCCAACACCCAACTCCAACACTAGCCACCACTCCCCCTCCCTCCGTCGACTCTCACTCTCCAGCCCCCAACGCCTCCATCACCAGCATTCTCGGAGTGCGCTGGGCCCAACCAGCCGACTCACTCCACAATATCCGAAAAATTGTCTTCGAATCCGGCCTTATCGAACTCACCCACCAATCTGGGGTGCAAGTCACCATCGAAGGGCCCGCGAGCTACCAAGTCACTGGTCCAAATGCTGGCAAACTCGATTATGGCAAATGTGTCGCTAACGTCCCCAGAGGGGCCGAAGGCTACACTGTCGATTACTCCATGGGGAAAGTCGTCGACTTAGGCACCGAATTTGGCATGGAACTCACCCAAAATGGTGAACTCTCAGTCGGAGTTTTCAAAGGACTCGTTGAACTACACCCAGAGGGCAGTCAAACCGTCTCCACCATCACCCAAGACCACGCCCTCCGACAGCATATCTCAAACCCAACGCAAATCGATTCAATCCCCTTTGAGCGCTCCAAGTTCATCCGCCATGTCCCCTCCCGCGAATTCTCATGGCACATCACCTCACACACACCGGTCACAAAAACTTTCGATATCAGCCACCTTGTTTGGAAGCCCGGTGACTTCCGAACCGTCATCAAGTGGATGCAGGGGCAAGATGCCATCAAAATTACTTCAGCCAGCATCTGGCGAGATGGCGTACTCATCAGCCAAGACAACCACCTCGCTACCGTCGGCACACTCAACCGCACATCCAACAACATCTACAACTTCAGCATCCCAGAGGACCAATACCAACGCGGCTATTGGCAACTAAAAATAGATTTCAGCCCCCTAGATAAATCCAATTCCTCTATCTCAACCGAGGGCATTCTGCTCCTCGAGGAAGGATTAGCCTTCAATGCCAGCAAGAACGATTTCATCGGCACCTGGCGCTACGATCACAATGGCTCATCATGGGAACGCACCCTCCACCCCGATGGGTCGATTGAACTCTTTGAAAATGGCCGACTCAAACCTGGCTTTAAAAAATCCCATTGGATCGTAGAAGATGGCGTCATGAAAGTATGGATCCCCCACCGCAATGCCTTTGAAGACCACATCCTACGAGACCCTAATACCCTTATCTTTGTCAATGAACCCTACCGAAACGCCCATAAAGTTCCCTAATTTTGTGGCATTTTTTCGGTCAGCATTTCCCCACTATCGGACTGCTCCTCCTGAAGATGATTCCATCTCTAGCATCCGATAACTATGAAAAAAACATTCCTCTACTCACTTGGTACCGCCCTCTGTTTCCAACCACTCACAGCTGCCACTCTAACCCTCGCCGATAGCGATTTCGAAACCAACACCGGCGCGTGGACCTACTTCGAAGCTCAACATTTCTCCAACTGGTACACCCATAATGATGGCAACTCCCAAGCTCTTGGACTAGACACCGTGCTTGCCTCTCAATCTCGTGGTGCCGGCAGTACCATCCAGCAATCCTTCCTCACCACTGAAGCTACTGCCGACAGCTACGGTTCTTTCACCGTACTTTTTGATGCTGGCTTTCGCTCCTACGCCGCCAGCACACTCTTTCAAATCACTTTCTCCATCGAGAACCTAAGCGACAATACCACACTCGCAACCAGCACCTTCGATTTCTCTAACCCAAGCTCCACTGGCATCGACATCTGGAGCGCTGATGACCATTCCAGCCAAGTGAACCTCACCTACGATAACACAGCTGCTAGCCTCGCTGGAGACACCATCGCTCTGCGTGTCACCCAAACCGCCAATAGTGGCAACAACTGGCTCACTACAAGCTATATCGATAACATCTCAGTCACAGCCACCGCGGTACCCGAACCTAGCATCAGCTCACTCATCGGCATCGCAGGACTAAGCCTCCTCCTTCGCCGACGGAGATAATCCCCCCCGAGGCTGCTGGCAGCCCACATCATGATCCAAAACTAAAAAAGCGGGAGCAGTGCACAGCTCCCGCTTTTTTGTCCTTACCGTTCCCTTCCTCCCAACAAGTAGGAAGGGCCCTATTTATTCTCGCTGGCGGCGTTCCTACACACGATGGCGGTGCCAGCTCGAAATCTTACTTGCGGCGACGCATAATCAACGCCAAGCCACCTAGGCCTAACAAAGCTGTCGTGCTTGGCTCTGGTACAGCCTGAGCAGAAAACGTGACGTCAAACTTAGTCAAACTAAAGCTCGTGGAGCTCTGGTTCGGCCCATCAACATGACTGCTCGTAGGCGGCGTAACGGTAGTTAACGTGAACGATGGACCAGCCAATGGACCCGCAATCGAATTCGTTGGGTAAACGACCCCATTAACATCAGCCTGATCCGCAGCTCGGCTGCCTTGATTCGATTGAAAATTACCTAATGCCAAACCTCCAAAGGAATCCAGGTTGACTTTGAAATTGGAATCAAGCGACGTGATGTTGCTGATCGTTACAATAACTCCATCCCCGTTGCCATTGAATGTGGCAGAACCTCCTGAAGAAATTTTCTCGTTCGACGCCGTACTCGTGTTTCCCGAATAATTCAAATTCTCGCTACTATTTGCACTCGTAAGAGTGATTGAAAACGTGAATGCCACACCATCCGCCGATGCCGAGATATCGTCGACCGTCGTCTCGTTCACCGAGTTGTTCAACTGAAAACCCAGATCGAGATAACTGTAGTTCTCTGTGGCTTCAGCCGTTCGCCCAATAGTATAAAGTGTGGCCCCTTGTGCCCCTATGACAGGCGCAATACAGGCCAACAATGTGAGTGTTTTTTTCATAATTGAGGTATTTTTGAATGCTTGTGCACAGCCATTCTCCAAACGCCTCCTACCTTCAACTGGTAGCCCACATCCATGGAACGCTCAGAAAAATGATGCTGTCACCGTCTAAGTCACTCGCCCAATCACAGTTGATCAAAAAAAGTGCATTTTTTTCCACCCGCTACTAAATCCCCTCAATTCAACGATAAAAAAAGCCCTGTGATTTCTCTGAAAATCACAGGGCTTTAGAAAAATGAGAACGCGATTTACTCTTCTGACGCTTCTTCAGATGCAGATGCTTCCGCACCCTCCTCGCCTTCTTCGAGCTCCTCTTCATCATCAGGTACAACGCGAGCAATGTCCTGCAGTTTCACGCCTTCACCCATGGTCACAAGCTTCACACCAGAGGTGTTACGGCCCGCTTCGCGGATGTCCGCACAGCGTATACGGATCGACTGGCCATCAGAAGTCATGAGCATCAACTCGTCTTCTGGTAGTACCATCACAGCGCCAGCAACTTCACCGGTTTTCTCATTACACTTCATGGTAATGATACCCTTACCACCACGAGACTGAGAACGGTAGTCTGCGAACGGTGAACGCTTACCGATACCATTTTCGGAGGCTACAAGGAGTGTCCCCTCGTCATTGACGATCGCCATGCCGACCACGTAGTCGTCGCCCACTGGCTTGATTCCTGCCACACCAGCTGTCGCACGACCTTGCGCACGCGCCTGGTCTTCAGTGAAGCGGAGTGAGAGACCTTTGCGAGTCACCAGAATCACTTCGTCGTCGCCGGTGGTCACGCGCACATCAATGAGGGAGTTTCCTTCATCAAGTTTGATCGCGATAATACCGTCCTTGCGGTAGTTCTTGAAGTCAGCCAATGCTGTCTTCTTCACCTTGCCAGAGCGAGTCGCGAAGAGGACAAACTTGTCTTCGACTGCGAGAGTGATGTCGTTGCCATCTTCGTCGAGCTGACGCTCAAGTCGAAGTGTGGCCGCCACAGTTTCGTCAGGCTGCAAGTTGAGCACGTTCTTGATAGAGCGACCTTTGGATGCACGAGAGCCTTCTGGAAGTCCATACACGCGCTCGACAAATACCCGACCGGTGTTCGTGAAGAACATGAGGTAATCGTGTGCCTGCGCAGAGAAGAGATGTTCGACGAAATCCATTTCATCGTCGTTCTTATTCTTCGTCTCCATGCCTTTCACTCCCTTACCACCACGTGCCTGCACCCGGTACTCAGCACTCGGGGTACGCTTGATGTAACCTTTGTTTGACAGGGTCACGATCATGCCTTCATTGGCAATAAGATCTTCGATCGCGATCTCACCTTCGTCAGGAAGGATTGGGCAACGGCGTGGAGTCGCATGCTTTTCTTTAATCTCGAGAAGCTCAGTCTTGATGATGTCGAGAACACGCGCTTCAGAACCGAGGATGTCGAGGAAGTCTTTAATCTCTTCGAGAAGCTTATCGTACTCCACCTTCACCTTGTCCTGCTCCATACCTGTAAGCTGGTAGAGGCGAAGTTCAAGAATCGCATTCACCTGACGCTCAGTGAAAATGTAGCGGTCATTGACGATACTTGCCTGGTTGCGAATGAGAATACCTAGCTGCTCCGCTGTGGAGGCTGGGAAGTCGTACGCCTTGAGGCGCGTCTTCGCATCTTCACGGTTCTTAGAATCACGGATGATCTTGATGAAGTCATCGAGGTGACCAAGAGCGAGCAAGAAGGCTTCGAGGTTTTCTGCGCGAGCTTCTGCTTTCTTGAGCAAATAACGCGTACGACGCATCACCACATCACGGCGGTGCTCGATGAAGGCATCGAGTGCATCAATCACAGAAAGCTGCTTCGGACGACGCTCGTGAATCGCAAGCATGTTCACACCAAAGGATGTCTCCATTGAGGTGAGCTTGTAGATCTGGTTCATCACCACCTGCGGGCGCGCTTCACGCTTCAGAGTGATCTCAATGCGTGTTTCCTCATCAGAGAGGTCACGCATCCCTGAAATGTCAGTGAGGATTTTTTCCCTAACAAGCTCAGCAATACGCTGCTGGAGTACCGCACGGTTCACACCATGAGGAACCTGAGTGATGGTAATCACAGAAGTGCCAGAAGCCTTTTCTTCGACTTCCATTGTGCCGCGCATTTTCACGCTGCCTCGACCAGTGCGGAAGTAGGAATCAATGCCCTTGAAGCCGCGAATCTCACAGGCAGACGCAAAGTCTGGACCTTTGATGTACTGCTTCATTTCCTCGATCGTGATCTGAGGATTGTCGATACGCGCACAGACACCATCAATCACCTCGCCCATGTTGTGAGCAGGGATGTTAGTCGCCATACCCACCGCAATACCCGTACCACCATTGATCAGGAGGTTAGGAATCGCTGCCGGTAGCACTACTGGTTCGTCTCGCGTCTCATCGTAAGTCGGAGTGAGGTCGACTGTTTCCTTCTCAAGGTCAGTCATCATCGCCGTACCCATGTGCGTAAGGCGGGCCTCAGTGTATCGCATCGCCGCAGCGGCATCGCCTTCCACCGAACCAAAGTTACCCTGACCATCGACCAGAGTCTCACGCATCGTCCATGGCTGAGCCATGTTCACCAGTGTCGTGTAGATCGAGCTATCACCGTGCGGGTGGTACTTACCCATCGTGTCACCAACAATACGCGCACACTTCAAGTGAGCCTTGTTAGGTGAAAGCGATAGATCGTTGAGCATCGCGTAAAGAATGCGTCGCTGCGATGGCTTGAGACCGTCGCGTGCATCTGGCAATGCACGAGAAATGATCACGGACATGGAGTACTCCAAGAAGGAGTTAGACATCTCCTCCGCCACGTTGATCGGCTTAATTGAATCGTTCATCGTTAAAAAATTAAGTTGTTAGTAGCGGTTGTTAGACATCCAAATTACGTACATTCAGCGCGTTATCTTCAATGAAGCGCTTACGCGGCTCAACGATGTCTCCCATGAGAACATCAAACATCTTGTCTGCTTCGATCGCATTTTCTTCATCGAGTCGTACACGGAGGAACTGACGTTTCTCAGGATCCATTGTCGTGTTATAAAGCTCTTTTGCATTCATCTCACCCAGACCCTTGAATCGCTGGATACGCATCCCGCGACGTCCAATCTCAAGCACCGAATCAAGAAGGTCGAAGAGGTTAAAGACAGGAACAGCTTCGCCATCATCGTCGTTACCTTCAACAAGTTGGAACAACGGCTTGTCATCAGAATAGAAAGGATGCGCCGGCACACCAAGCTCTTCAATACGAGCGAGAATCTTCTGGATCGCTGTCGCTTCATGCAACTCGTGCTTCATCGCGCGACGCTGCACACCTTCAAACTTCTCTTTGTATTCAGCTTCTTCTTCCTCCGTGAGTTCTTCACCGAAGAGACGAAGATCGCGGTTCTCTGCGGCGAACTCGAGAAGCTCTTTTTCTGTGTTAAGATAGTGGATGAATTCTTCGTTCCCTTGACGTACACGCACAAGAAATTCAGGCAGATGCCCATCTTGCTCAGCTTCTAACAAATCACGGAAACTTCCACCATGTCCTTCGAGTGTGCTGGTGAAACGCTTGAGTTGTGCGAGTGAATCCAGCACAGAACGCAGCACTTCTGCATCATTCACAGCTTCCACACCGTCTTTCACAAGCTTCACATCCTCGGAGCCAAGCTCAATGAGAATGGTATTCAGGGCCGCATCGTCAGCAATGTATTCTTCACGCTTCTTACGTGTGATCTTATACAAGGGTGGCTGCGCAATGTAGAGGTAACCCGCCTTCACAAGCTCAGGCATGTGACGACAGAAGAAAGTGAGAAGCAGTGTTCGAATGTGAGATCCATCCACATCAGCATCCGTCATGATCACGATTTTCTGGTAGCGAACTTTCTCGATATTGAAGGCACCTTCTTGGTCTCCTTCACCGATACCCGCACCGATCGCTGTGATCATCGCTTGAATTTCCTTATTCTGCAGCGCCTTGTGCAGACGCGCCTTCTCAACGTTGATCACCTTACCACGCAATGGTAGGATCGCTTGGTTGATACGATTTCGGCCAGACTTGGCAGAACCACCCGCGGAGTCACCCTCCACAATGTAGAGCTCAGACTTTGCCGGATCGCGCTCAGAACAATCGGCGAGCTTACCGGGAAGACCACCGCCAGACATCACAGACTTGCGCACAGTCTCACGTGCCTTACGTGCCGCTTCACGCGCACGTGCTGCGTTGACTGCCTTATCAATAATCTGCTTTGCGAGATTGGGGTTCTCGTCGAAGTACGCCTGAAGTCCTTCGTAAACAATGGAAGATACCACACCTTCGATCTCCGCATTCACCAACTTGTCCTTGGTCTGAGAGCTGAAGCGAGGATTCGGCATTTTTACCGAAATCACACAGATAATCCCCTCACGCACATCATCGCCAGAAAGGGAAGGATCCTTGTCCTTAAGAATCTTGTTCGCCTTAGCATATTGGTTGATAGAACGCGTTAACGCTCCACGGAAACCAGTCAGGTGAGTACCTCCGTCGGCGTTAGGGATCGAGTTTGCGTAACAAAGTATGTTGTCCTGATAGCTGTCGTTGTACTGGAACACCACGTCCGCAAAAACGTCATCTTCCATAACCTTGCCGTCGTAGTCGATTTCAACCTGACGCTTCCCTGTGAGAACTACAGGTTCCTCATGCACAGTGGTTTTGTTCTCACCAAGCTGAACAACAAACTCTTCAATCCCTTTAGCATAATAAAAAGTCTCCTTCTTCTCACTCTCAGGACGCTCGTCCTCAAGAATAATCGTCAGACCTGGGTTAAGGAATGTCAGCTCGCGTAGTCGAGTCGCAAGACGCTCAAATTCAAATACAATCGTGTCGACAAAGATCGTCGCATCTGGATAGAAAGTCACCTTCGTGCCAGTCTTGTCAGATGGAGCTTCGCCAACCACTTCGAGCGGGTTCACCGTCTTGCCGCGTTCAAATGTGATCTGATGTACCTTGCCATCACGTGTGACTTCCGCTTTGAACCAATCAGAAAGAGCGTTCACACACTTTGCACCCACACCGTGAAGACCACCAGAGTACTTGTACGCCCCCTGGCCAAACTTACCACCTGCGTGAAGACTTGTCAGTACCAGCTCAACCGCTGGAATCCCAAACTTAGGGTGAACGTCTACCGGAATACCTCGACCATCATCTGCAATCGAAATCGATCCATCCACATGCAGTGAAACGTGAATGGTAGAACAATATCCAGCAAGATGCTCATCAATCGAGTTATCTAATACTTCAAAAACACAGTGGTGGAGGCCTCTAACATCGGGGTCACCGATATACATACCGGGACGTTTACGGACGGCCTCAAGGCCCTCCAACTTATCGATTTGAGAGGCGCCATATTCCTGATCTCCGGAAACATTTGTTTCAGCCTCTTCGGGCTCAATAGGCGTATCTGACATGAGTGTGAAGAAGGTATAATTTCCACCTCACAACACAAGGAAGAAGCGCCCAATTCTGACACTTTTTTTAGCTCCCAATTTCGCTAAAAAAATGCCCAAAAAAATCCACTCAATGCACCCGACCTTCAGCCTGCACTCAGGACTAAAGATCAAGCAATTGGCACTGCCAAGCCATCAATATTTCAGCGGGCTCGACTTCCTTGGCCGCGATCGATTCAATGGCTGCCTTTGAAATGATTAAAGCACTATCAATATCAAGGTCTGTAGCCACCTGATCACGCTTCGCTGCTAACTCAGCACAACGATTTTCAAATACCTCATCCTTGATCCGGCGTTTCGCCGCACGCTGCCTTTTCGGCCAGAGGTTCTCAGGAACCTGCTTCGCCTTCTCAACAGCCGCATAAAAGTTCTTCCTACGAGAACTTCTAAAATGCTTCGGCAGCTCAATATCGCGCCCATTGCAAATGTCATTGACCCACCCAAGTAATTGCTTGTTCCCACATACCATGAATGGTGGCTTGTCCCAATCACTCGCCTCAGCATCACGCCAATACCAAAGTGCACGTAGAAATAGTAAACCTTTCGGGTTAAGCTTGCCTGCCCCCTGAATCCTCCAAGGATCTTCCTTACTCTGTGGCCGATCCAATACCTTAGCACGTGCCTGCTCACAGCTTTCTACAAACCATTCGTAACGCCCCTTCTCCCGAAGTTGCTTCAATAAAAGCTCCACCATCGGCTTGAGATAAAATACATCATTGATTGCGTACTCCATCATCTTCTCCGTCAATGGTCGCTTCGACCAGTCAGCCTTCTGCGAACCCTTCGATAATTCAACCCCCAAAAAATGCTCAACCAAATTCGCGTAACCAAACTTACGCACCCCTAACAATCTCGCAGCAATCTGCGTATCCCACACCACCGGCGGTACAGCATCCAAATCACGCCGCATCAACATGATGTCGTAATCCGCACCATGCATCCATATCTCAGAACTACGAATCAATTGCTTCAAAGGCTCCAAATCCTCTATCGCTAATGGATCGATTAGAGTGTGCCGCTCTCCATCACTGTATTGAATCAGACAAAGCTTCTCGTGATAGCAATGCAAACTGTCCGCCTCAGTATCCAAGGCGTGAAATTCCCCATTACTGCCATCCAAAAATTCGGCTAGTTCTTGAGTTGTTTGAATCATTTGTGCTTCTTTGATTTTAAGGGGGTGAGACTCAATCTAGCAGATTAGAGCCCCTTCAACAACAACTCAGTGTTATTCTGCGTCTTCTCCAGTGCCTTTAGCAAAGTCGTTATAGAGTCACCCACAGGTAAAGCAGCCACCACACGGCGAATCTCTAGCACCGCACGCATCTCATCTGGATGATACAGTCGGTCATCATTCCGCGTTCCACTCTGCGGAATATGAATGGCAGGGAAGATACGACGTTCCGCTAAATCCTGATCAAGTCGGATTTCCATATTTCCCGTACCCTTAAATTCTTCAAAAATCACCTCATCCATGCGGCTTTCCGTTTCGATCAAAGCTGTCGCTAAAATCGTAAGCGATCCCCCCTCTTGGACGTTGCGCGCAGCTCCAAAAAACTTACGAGATTTCTGCAATGCTGCAGGATTCACTCCGCCACTTCCAATAGGTCCGTTGCTTTGCGCATTGTTGTGACCCCGAGCTAAGCGCGTCAGAGAATCCAACAGTAACACCACATCCTTACCTAACTCCACGAGTCGCTTTGCACGCTCTAATACCAAATCAGAAACCTGTGCGTGACGACGTGCTGGCTCATCAAAGGTGGAGCTGAAAATATGTGCATCCACACTTTCTTCAAAATCTGTGACTTCCTCAGGACGTTCATCAAGTAACAAAACAATCAACTCGACTTCTGGATGATTTGCGCGAATCGACTTTGCAATCTGCTTCAACAAAATGGTCTTTCCTCCACGCGGTGGGGCCACAATTAAGCCCCTTTGCCCCTTGCCCAGCGGCGCAATCAAATCGACGAGACGCACACCTAGCCCCCCCTCTTTCCCATTCTCAAGAATGATACGCTCATTCGGGAACATAGGAGTCAATTTATCGAAATCTTTCGGCTTCGTGTACTCAGACAATGGCAAACCTTCGACCTCCAGAACCTCCATCGCAGACAAGTACTTATCACGCCCACGCGGTGCACGCATCCTGACTTTCACCTTTTGCCCGACAAGTAATCCGTGATTGCGGATTAACTCACCACCTATGTACAGATCGTCTGGTGACGTCTTAAATGAACGCTTCGGGTCACGTAGCATCGCATAGTTGTCCTTCGCCTGCTCCATGTAGCCTTCGCCTTCCAAAACCGTGCCGTGCTTTGCGTAAAAACTTAAAATATCAAAAACCAACTGTGATTTTGTCGCCGTCGCTTGTGACCGTATCGGTAAAGACTCAACAATCTCATGCAAGTCCGCCAAGGGCTTGTCTCGGAATGCATTGACTGAAACAAACTCTGGCACCTCAATCACTGGCTCCTTTGCTGGCTCAGCTGCAGCCTCTGCCACTTCTTCTACTGTGGCCTCATTGTCTAACTTAAGCTCTTCTTGCTCAGCGTCTGGAGTTTCGTTTTCTTCACTCATCGGTACTTATTTTCTATAAATCTTTGGATCTGAGACCGTAACACCACCTCGGAACCTTCGTTCCAAAACACAACATCGGCACACTTCTGCTTCTCAGAAATGGGAAGTTGTGCCTCAAGAATGGCCTGAACAGTCACATCATCGAATCCGTTCCGCATTATCAGCCGCTGCACCTGCGTCTCGCGCCGCACAGCAACCACCAGATTTGCATCCTGACCGAAGTCAAAGCCACCTTCAAACAAAAGGGGCACGTCCGCAATAAACGATGACGTCCCCACACTCATAGCGGATCTCTCCAAACTAGCAAGACATTCTTTTCTCACCAATGGGTGCACAATCGACTGAATCTGCTCACGTAAACCAGACTCTGCAAACAATCGCCCCCTAAGAACATCACGATCTAACCGACCGTCCCCACCTACGCATTCCCCACCTGCCAACGCAGAAATAGCCTCTATCACCTCCCGCCTCTCATACAATTCCTTCACACAAGCATCTGCATCAAACACAACCACCTCTGGATCCAATTGCTTGAAATATTTCACAGCCGTCGACTTCCCAGTCGCAATACCTCCCGTTAGTCCAAATACTCGCATGCTAGATAAAAATGAAAGCGGGGTAGCCGCATCGTGCTACCCCGCTTGTAAATCAATCAATGGAATTTGTGAACCTTAGAGTGGTGGGAGAAGGTCACCGCCACCTACTGCACCACCTACTGCGTCAGCTGACTCCAGCTCACCCATTGGGTTACGCACGGACTTACCTGTTGCATCGATGATGTTCACAGAAACGAAGATGATCAAGTTGCTCTTGATGTGGTTCTCCGCCTTAGATTGGAAGAGACGTCCAACAAGTGGAAGATCACCAAGTATAGGCACTTTGTCTTCTACGTTCTGCACGTCTTCACGCATCAATCCACCAACTGCCACTGTGTGACCGTCATAGATGGTGAGACCGGTATTCACACGACGTGTGGAGAATACTGGCATCTCGATGCGGTTCTCAGTAATTGTAATGATCACTGGGTTACCAAGCGCATCAGACGCTGTGGTCTGAATCGGTGAACCGTAGTTGATGAAACCTTCAAAGTCCACAATCTCAGGTGCGAAACGCAGATCGATAGTATAACCATCTTCACCAAGTGTCGGCTCTACTTCGAGAGTCACACCTGTGTTACGAGTCTCGAACGCTGTCGGAGTCGCTGGAGTCACCGGGAATACTGCGCCACCTGTAAGACCACCGTTAGCACCGTTACCAAGCGCAGTAGTTCCTACGTTGTTTGGAAGTTCTGGTGGTTCGTATTCAGTTGGGTAAATAAACTCACGAATAATCTCGATCGTCGCCTTTTCACCAGAACGAGCAACAATGCTCGGAGCTGTCATTACATCAGCACCCTTCTTCTGTGAGAGACCACGCATGATCATCTGTACCTGACCATCAGTGAAGAGACCTGTGAAAGATAAAATACCAGGTGCAACACTGTTGTTCTGAATACCACGGTTAGGGTTGTTGATGAATGCATCAATACTATCACGAGTGATCGCATAGTCACCGGAACGGTTAGCTCCAGTCATGATGTTAGTCACACCCTGAGTCGGGTCAGATGGAATACCTGGGATAGCGAAGCCGTTGACTGGGCTGCGGAAATCACCCCCTGTACGTGGAGATCCGTTACCATTAGTACCACCGCCAAGGAACACGCTGCTTGCGCCGTTCAATGGAGTAGGCGTAAGAATCCAGTCGAAGCTGAGCTCGTCCGTATTCTCTTGGTTGATCTCCACAAACTTTGTGGACATGCGAATCTGCTTTGGCTTCTGGTCCTTGATGTCGTTAACAAGCTTTTCAACAATGTCTAAGTTGTTAGCAGTGTTACGAACAGTAAGCACTGAACGAGCACGTGAGAAACTTGCTGTAGCTCCATCAGGGAACGCTACACCTGAATTCTCAAGCAATTCTTTTACTGGAGGTGTTGGACCTAATGCACTGCCACCTTCTGGTTCGTCGGCAAATGGGTCATCACTCGCTGCACCACCACCGCCACCGCTTCCACTGATCAATGTAATGAAATCAGGTGGAACGTTGAATGTGCGAGTGTAAAGCTCTGCGTCGTCAAAGTCCGTTGCAGGAAGAAGCACCACTGCATAGTCTTCTACTTTGTAACGAAGTCCAGTCACATCACAAATCTGCTGCACTGCAACTTCCAAAGGAACATTGCGTAACTGGAGTGAAGAAATGGTCTTGGATCCCGGCTTGGCTCCACCACCAAATTCAGAGGCTCCATCGTCATCAGCCGCAGCACCAACAACGGTCGGTGTGCGCACAACAAAGTTAACACCCTTCTTCTGTGGGTCTAACTCAAGTGTATCGAGTTCACGTGCACGCTGACGTAAAATGTCAATTGCCTGATCAACAGTCACATCGGAGAAATCCACTACGGGCAGTGTGATGTTCTGCAACTTACGACGGATGTACAATGCACCTGTTACCTCAATATTCTCGTTGCCAGTTGGACCATCATTCCACTGGACACGCGGTGCAACCGCAATCTCCCACGCCTTGTCAACTTCCATCAACAACTCAGCACGTGTCTGGTCGTATGCAGCACGGTAGTAATCGGACTTGATGTTATTAAGTCTCTCCATGCCGCGGCGAGCCGCCTTGTTATAGCGGTCTACACGTAAAATTTCTTTGTACTCTTCTTCCGCTTCATCATACTTACCAAGGTTGTGATAACCTTCTGCACGATAGAGATGCTTTCTTACTTTTTCTGCATCTTGCGTGTGCTCGTATGTGAGAACTGGATTCGTACGAATTGGGTCGTCAAGGTACTCTAACTGTTGCTTGGCTGCCTTGTTAAGCGGGTCTTTAGCCAAAACATCTGATAGGATCTGACGCGCTTCAGCGTAACGTCCTACACGACGGTAAGCGGTGCTGAGTGCGATAGAGCCATCCACAAGATGACCAGTATAAGCATGACGACGATCAGCTACTGCAGGTCCAGTAGGAAGAAGATTTAGCGCTTTGCGATACTCCGCTACAGCTTCTTCGTACTTTCCTTCAGCATATTGCTTTCGGCCTTCAAGTAATGCGGCATCCGCTTCTTGCACCTGTGCAGCACGTCGAGCAATCTCCTGTTGGACTAATGATTGCGCCTGTGCGACATGGGATGCTAGCGGCATAACAGCAGCCGCCGCCATCAGCATGGCTGCGGTGCGACTGGAACGATGCGTAGGTATTTTTTCCATGATTGGTGGGTAGGTTCTTCTAATTTTAGGGGGCTTGTGAAGCACTTTTTTCAGAATTCTGCAAATTTTGAGAATCTTTTTTGTAATTTTTGCTTAAATGATTTTTCAGGGACTAACAGTGAACACTATCAGTTCCTACGTACTGTAAGGGTTTTGGACTCTTTCTTGCCGTCAATCTCACCTTCAAGCTCGACAGTATAAACTTCCTTCTGACCGATGACTGGCGTGATTCTCGCCACACGATAAGGCTTAACTTCGGCCTTAGGATCATAAGGAAGCGAGAATTTTTCGAATTCGCGCACAGTAAATGGCTCCCCCTCCTTGCCCAAAGCATGCAGTGTGAGCTTCACTGAACGATCCTGAACTTCATTATGTCCGCCATCAAATGCCCCCTTTCTGAGCAAAGTAAATGTTTCTCTATCAGTTCCCTTATAGAGCGGGTCTGTATCAGTAACAGTGTAAGCATCTTGCTCACGTCCATTCGGGTCTTGAACTTTCTGAGATCCTGCTCCGAGAACAAAACGTTGTTCTAAGCCCTTGTTCTTAATCTTCGCATTGTCAGCAGAGAAAAACTTCGCACCATGCTGAACACGCTCATTAAATTTTTCCCTATTGTTATCACGGTAATAGAGAGTGATAGAGTCTGCATCAAAGGAACTCCAACGCATTTGCATCTTAAATACCAATGCCTCGTTGCCGACAACCTTCGAGAGTGGTGATGGATACTTCGTGGCATCAGCGGGATTCGTCTGAGCATCATACTCCTCGCGGTTAGTGAACCCATCCTTATCAAAGTCGCGCTCAGGTGCATTCGCAAAACTTGGGTCAATCCCATGCTTGCGCCACCACTCATTGGCAATCCCCTCATGAATGTTCTTACTCTCATAAGGATCAAGCGGGGTCGTTGAACCCTCTGCTACATAAAGCTTCTGCCCTACGAAAAGATCAACCTCACGACCATCGATCACCTTAGGACGAATAATTGCTGTTTTTTCTCGCGCTTCTAACACTGATGAAATTTCAGCCAACTTCTCCGTACCTGGATCATCATTGCGATCAAAGCTCAACTGCTTATCACTCGGCTTATCTCCACCACCAAACACGCTAGTAGCCACCACACCGACTAAGATCGCTGCCGCACCACCTAGTGCAGCCTTCTCATAATTTTCTTTTATCCAAGACATTGTATCAATCTGTGTGTTTAACCAGCATTGCTAGTTTCTTCGATTTTTGCCTCCTTCTTCATCTCATCGAGGGAAGGCATTCCCTTACCTGTCAATAAGATGAGATCTAACTTGAGGAAGACATTCACTTTCTCTGCTCCAAGAATAGGCAAGATAACCCGAGTATCATCGTTGTCATTTGCCACTTCTGGCACATCTTGCTCCTCTACTTCTACTGCCTCTTCAGTCACTTCCGCCCCCTCTTCACCTTCGGCGACATCCTCTTCAATGACAAAGTTTTCAAAACCAAAACTATCATCAGCTGCTGGTGCCGCTGGCGTCTCGAATCTGGCATCACCAGTAGTTGGCGGAGTCATGCGCTCGTTTTGGACACGCACAGCACGAATCACAAAAGGGTACTTTTCTGTATTAGCAATCACAGATAAGAATTCAGAAAGTTCGGCCTCAGTACAACGGAAAGTAAGCTCCATAGGCATCTCAATGAGTGCCTTTTCCTCTTCTTCCACCTCTGCAGCACGTCTGTTATTCTTTCTCGTCGCCGGACGTGCCGGTGCAGACTCAACCTCCAACTTCTTACGAACAACATTTAACAATGCTTCAGGCTTTTGTTTAGCCAATTCACCCAAAAGCCATTCTGTCGCTTGCACTTGATAGTTGAGCTCACCAGTCGCTTCAGGACGTGGAAACTTGCTCGCATACGCCTCGAAACCATAAACACAACGCTCAGGCAACTCTACGTCATTCCCCTTAAAGCTCTCGTCAAGACGCTCGCGAAATTCACTAACAATCTTACTAAACCTATCTGGAGCAAAATCCTCCACCACCTTCGCATCAGGCTTATAAGCCGCAAACTTAGCACCAAGATCCCGTGACGCCTGAGAGTAGTCGTCCACAATATCTGTCTTATTTGCCAAATTTGCCTGATTCGGGTAGGGCTGCACAGCTTGAAGCTCAGCTTCTTGCTTCAAGGCTTTCTTCAACTGCGTCTTTGCTGATTTGAAGTCATCACCTTTCCCCATTGAGAGAGAGATAAGCACTCCTGAACCGACGAGTGTGACCCCTGCTAAAGCGGCCGCAAATTTATTTTCCTGTATCCAGCTCATTTCTTTATTGGAGTGGTAATGGTTGTTTAAGTGGAATGGTAACCGTGAAGGTAGCTGCGTACTCTTCCTCCTTGAGCATGCTCTCAATCTCAGAGTACTCCGCTGGCGTCATGGTTCGAGTAACGGGTCTAGGACCACTCTCGTCAGTGATCTCCAGTGTGAAAAATGGCGATTCAGAGGTCAACTTCTTCACAAGTTCGTTCACTCGTGAGGCCCCACCTGCTCCCCTCCACAACCCCTTGATGCGAACTGCATTGATCATAGGGGCCACGTAATTCGGGTTCGGACGATTGTTCTTACCAATCGTTGCCGGCTCATCTAACTTAGGCTCCACCGCCGCTTCCGCACCATACGCAAGACTCGCAAAATCACTACGCACAGCTTCCTCAGCCGGCTTCTCACTACCCACCTTGAAATTAATCAATGGGCTCATATCCGTGACCCACACATGCGTGGAACCAAATCGTTGCTTTAGATCATCCACTAACTCTAACCAATACCTCTGCCCATTATGAGCCTGAACAAATTGATCCGCAAATGCTTGAATCACCTCCTCACGCTTTACCTGCTTTTCTATTGGTCTCGAGTATTGCTCTAAGCCCTTAATACGCTTTTGCACACTTGCAAGCTTGCGCTCAGCGTCACCCGCCTTCGAAGAACTACCTGCGTACATGACACCAAAGGCTGCTAAAGTCACGGCAGCTGCTCCAATCAAAAATGGTCTGCGACGCTTCTCATCACGTTCAGCCTGCACAACCTCTGGCACCAAATCAATCTGGATGGGCGCACGGTCAACAGAACGCAACGCCACACCAACTAACTCACCTAACTGATGGGCTTGCGTGGAAACCTTATCCACGTCCACTTCCTGCCCCACTGAAATGCGCTTCAGCGGATTAAAGAATTCAACAGGCAAACGTAACTTTTCTTGGAAGAAATCCCCAATGCGCGGCAAGTTCGCACCACCACCAGCTAGATAAACGCGTGTCGGAGCACTGCCACCATGCTGGCTTCGGTAGAAATTCGTCGTACGCGCAATCTCCGCAGGCATGCGATTTAATGCCGTACGAATACATGTCGCTAACGCACCAGTGAGTTCATCAAGCTGTGAAGTGTGGCGCGTATCTAAGGCCACCATTCCATTACTTACCTTCTGGGACTCAGCCTCCATGTAGGAAACATTGTATTCCTTCGAAATCGCACTGGTAATCGCTGCACCACCAATCGCAATACTGCGGGTAAATACACGCTTACCTTCAATGTAGATCAAGTTACTGGTACGAGCTCCAATATCAATTAACAAACTCGTCTCTTCGCTGTCACCATAGTTGTAACGAAATGCATTCGCCAATGCCATGGGTGAGGTGTCCACATCGCCAGTCTTCAGACCTGCTTCACTCACACAATCATTCAGCTCATCCAAGGCGTCACCTTTGATAGCTACTAGAACCACCTCACGTTCAGAACCAGGTGATTCAAGTAACTGCCAATCCCATATAACTTCATTGATCGGGAATGGAACATGCTGCTGCGCTTCAAACGCCACCAACTGCTCGAGATCGTCGTCCTCTAACATAGGCAACTTCACAAAGCGCGTGAAAACAGATTGCCCAGAAATTGCATAATCGATCTTATCCTTAGAAAGCCCAATCTTGTTAGCGAGCTCTCCAACAGCTAACTTCACCTGAGGAAGGCGAGTCATCTCTGCTGCTGGATCTGCTAGTATCGCTGTCGATTCGTAGCTTTTGAGGATTAACCCACCGTCCTTAGAGCGGGAAAATCGGCCCATACTCACGGTCTGCGAGCCAATATTAAGTGTGATAATGGACTGCGGTTCAGCCATAATATTGTGTAGTGTTTAACAAATGATCAAATGAGGCTCGCACTCGTACAAAATGAGTCGCGAGCCGTTCTGCGGAACTTAACTAACCGAACTAGCGACGCTCTGGCTTGATTTCAGCATAGCGGTCCCACCACAAAAACTTGAAGGGTGTCTCGTTCTTATTCAGCAACGGAACACGATCAAGCCTAGACGCCTTAGTCTTAGTCCACCAACCAACTTTTTCACCGTATGCAAAATAGCGCTTCTTATTCGATTCTCTGGTTGTCCCATTAACTATCACCTCACCTCCAATAGCTTCGATAACTCCTTTACTCGCTCTATCACTTCCACTGATGCGTTTAATTGCTGAGGGCGACAAGTATACCGAGGAATACACATCCTCACCCACAGGTACATTCACGTGCTCAACTTCCTTCTCTAGAATGTATACATCCCTGGACCCTTCCGGCTTGACAGCCACATACCATTTTACTGTGACACTATCGACAAAACTCTGCCTATAAGTCTTCGGCATCTCAACCTTAAACTTCACCTCAGCCTCAAGCCAATCCTTTGGTTTCCAGCTCTTACGCTCTGTATTCCCCCCAACTACTGGAGACTGCAATGTATCAAATTTTGGATCTGACGCTTCGGCATTTCCTGCCTGACCATATAGTGGAGCAGCCATTGATAGTGCCGCTACGAGCGCTGTAGAACACAGCATTTTGAGTTTGGATTTTTTCATAGGTAATAGGACTTCCCATAGAACTAACGAAGCCTAACCCCACTTGGCGAGTATAAATATACAAAAAAATGAAAGATCTCAAATCCTGTAATATAAGCATCGAAATCGGCAAAAACGATTTCACAACCATCCACCCTTGCCCAAAGCGATTCCAGACGCTAAACCCCGTCTCCTATGGCCAAGCAAGCGAAAACAGCAATCCAACCTACACGCTCAGAAGACTTCCCTGAATGGTACCAACAAGTCGTCAAAGGAGCGGACCTTGCAGAAAACTCTGAAACACGTGGCTGCATGGTCATCAAGCCGTGGGGATACGCACTCTGGGAAAATATCCAACAACAGCTAGATAAGTACTTTAAACAAACTGGCCACCAGAACGCTTACTTCCCACTCCTCATCCCTCTCTCCTACTTTGAAAAGGAAGCTGAATGCGCCGAAGGCTTCGCCACAGAATGCGCCGTCGTCACACACCACCGTCTCGAAGCAACAAAGCAAGAAGATGGCAGCACAAAAATGGAACCAGCCGGCGAACTTAACGAACCCTACGTTATCCGCCCAACTTCCGAAACAATTATCGGGGCAGCTTTCTCGCGTTGGACTGAATCCTATCGCGACCTCCCTCTCCTGATTAACCAATGGGCCAACGTCATGCGCTGGGAAATGCGCACCCGCATGTTCCTTCGCACCGCAGAATTCCTCTGGCAAGAAGGCCACACAGCTCACGAAACAAAAGAAGAAGCCATTGAAGAAACACGCCAGATGCACAGCATCTACGAAAAGTTCCTTCGCGAGCACCTCGCCATCCCAACCATTCCCGGAGAAAAATCAGAAGCCGAACGCTTCCCCGGTGCCGACATGACCCTCACTGTCGAAGCGATGGTCCAAGACAAAAAAGCAATCCAAGCGGGAACCTCTCACTTCTTAGGCCAAAATTTCTCCAAAGCTCAAGATATCTCATTCACTGCGCGTGATGGCTCCACACAACACGCATGGACCACATCATGGGGAGTCTCTACCCGCCTGATCGGCACACTGATCATGGCACACTCAGATGACGATGGCCTCATCATGCCTCCACGCGTTGCCTCCCAACAAATCGTCATTATCCCAGTCACCCCCAAAGAAGACACCCGCGACGCAGTTATCGACGCCTGCCTCGCACTCGCTCAAACATTACGTAGTAAAGACTTCCACGGTGAACCAATCCGCGCCCACGTCGATAAGCGCGACCTGCGTGGCGGTGAGAAAAAATGGGAATGGGTGAAAAAAGGCGCCCCACTCAGAATCGAAATCGGCCCCCGTGACCTCGAATCCCGCAAAGTCTGCCTCCAACGCCGCGACCAAGCCGCTAACGAGAAAACCTTCCTCGATAAGGAAGAATTCCTTCAAAATGTAGAAAACACACTCCAAGAAGTGCAGGATGCACTCCTAGAACGTGCCACCAACTTCCGTGACGCAAACACGCACACATGCTCCGACCTCGCCGAATTCGAAAAACACTGGCAATCCGACCAACCTGGCTGGCTCGTCACCCCTTGGGCCGGCACTACCGAGGAAGAAGAGACCTTGAGTAAAAAACACAAAATCTCCATCCGCTGCCTCCCACTCGACCAACAAGACGGAGACGAAGCCCCCTGCATCCTCACAGGCAAAACCACGAAAGCCCGCGCCATCTGGGGACGTAGCTATTAGATCGCTGCGCTCTCGTCATGGGTCATTGATCAATGAGTTAATGGCCCAGCACACTCAAACCCATCCACACAACTAACCAAATCAGCTTTAGTCAGCAACTAGCCAAGCCTAATGACACTTGACTTATAACCCCTGACTTCGGCGTAGCCAAAATATTATGCTAGAACTCAAAGACGTCAAAACTCACTTCCCAGTGAAAAAAGGCCTCATCTTCACTAAACAAGTCGACACCGTGAAGGCCGTCAACGGGATTACTCTGAGTATCAAGCAAGGTGAAATCCTCGGGTTGGTCGGTGAATCTGGCTGCGGAAAATCCACCCTCTCCCGTACTATCATGCAACTCATCCCCTCCACAGAAGGGGATATCACCCTAGAGGGACTCAACCTCACCAAACTCCCCCGAAGCGAAGTGCGTAAACACCGTCTGGATTTTCAAATGATTTTCCAAGACCCCTATGCCTCACTCAATCCACGCATGACCATCTTCTCCACACTCGCAGAAGCACTCACCCAACGCCACCCAAACTTAAAGAAAAATAAATCTAAACTCACCGAAGCTGTAGTCGCCCTCATGGAACGCTGCGGACTCAATCCCTCATTCATGCAAAAATACCCGCATGAATTCTCCGGCGGTCAACGCCAACGTATCGCTATCGCGCGCGCCCTCGCTCCTGAACCAAAACTCATCATTGCTGACGAACCAGTTTCAGCACTAGACGTCTCCATTCAGTCACAGATCCTCAACCTCCTCCTCGACCTGCGTAGAGACCTCAACCTCACCATGATCTTCATCTCTCACGACCTCTCCGTCGTTCGCTACCTAGCAGACAATATTGCTGTCATGTATAAAGGTGAAATCGTCGAATATGGTGACTCCGAGCGCGTCTTCAACGAGCCAGAACACAGCTATACAAAACGCCTACTAGACGCCATCCCCCACCTCGAATCCTAAGCTCCCCCTGGATTCGATCATTGACACAACTCTCTCCCACTAAATACAAATAGGATACTCCAACTCCATAGTTGTGAGCCTCCCCTATTTGTTATGATAGATAGAACTTCAACTCTAGCCACACTCGTCACACTCTCCCTACTGAGCGCCTCCCAAGCAGCCACCACCCTCTTTTCCATTAATGCTGAAGGTCGCTACGGACCAAACCTTACCAATGCCTCCTCAAACGTTACCAGCATCACCTCCTCTGGCCTAGGTACTCAAACTCTCACCATCACACACACTCTATCCGAAAACGACTATGACGGTGACCTCGTCAACGACACCCTAGAAGTCACATTCACAGCCATTGTCGACAGACCCACTGGCAACACTACCGGCGTCATCCGCCAAAATGGCCACAAACTCGGCGTCGACCTATCTGGCGCTAGTAACAATACAATCAACGCCGCTGACGAAAAAATTGATATCCTCATCACCGGCGCCACACTCACTCTCACTGGCGCCGCCATGGGCTCATCAGGCTCCGTCACCGACTTTGACATCACGGGCTTCACAATGGGGGACTTCAACGATGCCTCTGAACTCTACATCCTCAACGGCACCCCGGGCCAAAATGCTAACGACGTCAACTTTGGCACTGAAGTCTCAGGCTTCGACATCGAATTCGACACCAATAGCAGCGCTGGTTACCGACTCCGAACCGTCAAATACAACGTCGACATCAGCGTCACCGCCATTCCCGAGCCCTCCAGCGCAGCCCTCCTCCTCATCGGCGCACCCCTATGCTTGATGCGCCGAATGAGAAAGTCCTGAGTACGTGATTTGAGAAAAACTTATCCACCCCTCACACAGGAAGACTGGATACCTCTACCAAGTAGAAATAGCTTTGAGCTTCTCCATACGCGCATCCAAATCGGCCCGCTCAATAGACTGAAGCTTCTGGGTGGAAAATGCCTCGCAGGTATAGCTTGCTGCCACCGTCCCGCGAACCATCGCCTGACGTAAATCATCAAAACTAAAGGCCACACTGTCCAAACTCGCTAGATAACCAGCCATCCCTCCTAAGAAGGAATCACCAGCACCAGTCGGGTCTGCAACCTCACGCAATGGCCACGCCGGACAACGAAATACCTCTCCGCCCTTCGCAAACAACATCGCCCCAAATTCCCCTAACTTGATGATCACATGCTCAGGCCCCTTCGCTAACAACCTCTCGCCAGCCAATACCAAATTTGATGTCTGCGCAAACTCGCGCGCCTCAGATTCATTGATCACCAACAAATCAATCTTCTCCAACACCTCATGCAATTTCTCAGTCGCGATCGCTATCCACAAATCCATCGTGTCCGCTATCACATAGCGCTCAGCACTTTCACAACCCTCTAGCATCTGCAGTTGGTTCTCCGGTGACATATTCGCTAAGACCACAATCTGACTCTCTGAAATCTCACTCGGCACCTTCACCTCCCACCCTTCTAACACATTCAACGCAACCGCATGCGTCTCGCGATCGTTCATGTTCTCCATGTACTCGCCAGACCAAGTAAAGGAAGCACTGTCAGAACGCTCAACTCCCGCCAAGTTCACCCCATGGCTTGAAAGCATGTCCAAATGTTCTTGCGGATAGTCATGCCCAATAATTCCAACCAAATTCACAGAGTCATGGTAAAAACTTGTCGCCAATGACGCATATGCCGCAGAACCACCTAACAAATTGCTAGCTTCAGCACTCGGCGTTTTCACGTTATCAATGGCAATAGTGCCACCCACAATTACAGATTTCTTTTTCATAAATTTTATTCGTTTAGCTTTCTAACCACCTCAGAAGACGCTTCGCATACCGAGTCGGCCAATAATACATCAGACACTACCACCACGCGCTTTGCCCCCGCAGCAACAACCTCTGATAAATTATCGCGTCGCACCCCACCAATACAAAACACCGGAATCTTCCCACCAACCAACGACTGCACCCTTGCCACATCCTGCATGCCAATCCCCGGCCTCCCCTGCTTCGTGGGGGTCGGAAATAATGGCCCAAACCCTATGTAGTCAAAACCTTCTAACATCGCCTCCTCAGCCTGCGCCGGCGAATGCGTTGAACGCCCCACAATCATCTCATCTCCAACCACTTCACGCACCCCCGCCAAACTCCCATCATCTTGCCCGATGTGCACCCCATCCGCACCCACTCTCAAAGCGATCTCAGGATAGTCGTTCACGATGAACGGGACACCTCCTTCACGACAAACCTCCTGTAATTCCTTCGCCAGCTCTTCTACTTCCTCTTTTGCAACACCCTTCGCCCTCAGCTGAACCACTCCCGCACCACCCTCTATCAAACCTCGCGCAACCTCAGCTACTCTCTCTGGCTTCACATAACCAAGATCAACAATCCCATAGAAAGTCGCACATTTTAGTTTAGATTTCATAAATACCTACCAGCCAGAGCTTGTGCTAGTTGGATACGATCTAGACCATTGCTCCAGCATTTCAATCCAAAACAAAGCCCAGCCAACAGAACGCACACCAAACTCAGTGATTTTCCTCCGCCAATCGGGCTTTCTTTCTTGCAAGATGCCCCTCAGATTCTTACCACCACGCAGAACAAATGGACGATACACCAACACCAATTGCCGAAATCGATCACGGCCCATCAAAATTTGAAGTTTTCCTCGAGGAAAACCAGAAACTCCTCATGACTCTCGCCATCGTCATCTTTCTCGGCGTGCTCGGCTATGTCGGCTACACCGGCTACAGTGACATGATCAAAGCTCAGGCAGGTGAAGCACTCACTGCCGCAGTAGAACCCAGTGAACTCGAAGCTGTCATCAGCCAACACGGAAATACAGCCTCCGCGGGCGCAGCATCTCTCCTCCTCGCATCCACGAAAGCGGAAGAGTCTAACGAAAAGGCAATTGCTGAATTGCAAAACTTCATCAGCACCTATCCGAACCATCCCGCCATACCAACCGCAACCACAAGCCTAGGTCTGCGCCTCCTCAACGAAGGCAAACTCCCCGAAGCGGAAGCCCAACTCGCCTCCGTTCTCGATATGGACAATGCTGAATTCATCACCCCAGCCGCTCAAATCGGCCTCGGCGATATCGCTCAACAAAATAACGACATCGCTCGCGCTAAAGAATACTACACAGCCGTCACCGACCTCATCACGGACTCTGACGCCGCTACCAATAACGACACCATCAACAAGTTCTCGGCCTACAAGTCCATCGCTAGCGACCGCCTCCGCTTCCTCGGCGCCAATGCCCCTAAAGAAGTTGAGAAAAAGGTCACACCAGCCCCCGCTGAAACTCCTCAGCCACAAGATGGCAACCCCAGCGATGCAAGCACTCCAAACACTCCCGCTGAACCCGCCGCAGAAGAATCTGCAACAAGCGAAGAAAAAGACGAAAAAAATTCACAAGTCGCTGAGTAAGCTATAGGGTAGCCCCAAAATATTCCTCATCACTCTTCGCCACAAACGAAGAACCCATTCATAACCATCAGAAATTAAATACCAGCCGTGTCTGTATTCAAAAAATATATCAGCAACCAAAACGAAGGCACTCCAAATCAGGGCGCTCCATCACCATCCAGCAGCTCCCAAAGCGCAAGCTCCCAAACAGCTCCATCTGCGAGCTCCCCAGCTGCCTCTGAAACCCGCCCACAGTCCTCACAAAAGCCAATCGCCGAGCAACGCCCAAAACAACAATCCAATACTTCCCAAATCGCCGCAGGAAGTGGACGCAATATGCTCAGCTCCGATGTCGAAATCAAAGGTCAAGTCCGCTTCACCAATGACCTCGTCGTCGATGGCAAAATTGAAGGTGAAATCGATTCTGATGGCTCACTCACTGTAGGTGAAAACGCTCGCGTTCGCGCTGAAATCCGCACCCGCTCCGTCGTCATCTACGGTAAAGTTCACGGCAACATCACCGTAGCAGACCGCGTCGAACTTAAAGCAAATGCAGAACTCGTCGGTGACATCAAGGCTGCCACCCTCTCCATCGAAGCGGGTGCAATCTTCGTCGGCAAGTCCACTGTCGGTGCGCCTAGCTCAGTGCCTGCTCAGACAACACCTAACAAGCCCGCTGCATCCGCTCCTGCAAAAAAGGAGAAGACGGCCGCAGCATCCTAAACTCTCAGCAGCCCACTGCTAAGAAACCGGTGCATAAACCCACCCAGAATGCTGATTCACCGGGCTCTCGGCCAAATAAGCAACTAGATCTAGATATCTAAATATTTCAAACGGACACCCTCACCAGGGTTGTCCGTTTTCCTTTACCACTACCCCTCAGAACACTTGTAATTTCCTCCCCCCCGCACTACAGCACAAGTCATCTGAACCCGCCTACCGAATTCTATACATCCATGGCCACTACCGCTATCGACCTCAAAGAAGAAATTCTCCAACTCAAGAAAGAACGCAACGCCGTCATTCTTGCCCATAACTACCAAGTCGGAGAAATCCAAGATATCGCTGACTACGTCGGTGACTCGCTCGGCCTCGCCTATAAAGCTCAAGAGACCGACTGCGACGTCATTGCTTTCTGCGGTGTCCACTTCATGGCCGAAACCGCTAAAATCCTCAACCCTAACAAAACTGTCGTTCTCCCAGACCGCGACGCGGGTTGCTCACTTGAGGAATCCTGCCCAGCCGAGGACCTCGCGGCATTCCTCGAAGCGAATAAAGAAAAGAACTACTACGTCATCGCCTATATCAATTGCTCAGGCGGCGTAAAAGCTCTCTGCGATGTCATTGTCACCTCAGGTAACGCTATCGATATCGTCAATAAAGCCCCCGCTGACCGCCCTATCCTCTTCGTCCCCGATGCCAACCTCGGCGCCTGGGTCATGGAACAAACTGGTCGTAAAATGGACCTCTGGCAAGGCGCCTGCTACGTGCACGTCGAGTTCACCCAGAACTCCATCAACAAAATCAAGGAAGAATACCCAGAGGCGCTCGTCGTTGCACACCCCGAGTGCACCACCGCCGTTCGCATGCTCGCCGACGAAGTCTGCTCAACCGAAAAAATGATCGGCTTCTGCAAAAATGCACCAGTCAAAGACATCATCGTTGTCACCGAATCTGGCATGCTCCACCGCCTTCAGAAAGAAGCCCCGGATAAAAACCTCATCGCTGGCCCAACAGATAAATGCGCCTGCAATGACTGCCACTTCATGAAAATGAATACCATGGAGAAACTCCGCGATTGCCTCCTCAACCTCACCCCCACAGTTGAAATGCCCGAGGAGATCCGCCAACGCGCAGAAGCCCCCATCATCCGCATGCTCGAACAATCGAAGTAAAAAACACTTCCCGCACCTCTTCTAGCACACCACCTCCTCAGGTGGTGTGCTTTTTTTGTGTCCGCCCCCATCCTTTTAGATACTCCAGCGGAATAATGGTTGAAGCCTGATAGACAACCAGCCAAGATACCTTCCACATGACAGCGGAATCCACAGGTACCGACACTCAAGTACAATCCAAAACCCAGACCACCCCTCCTTGGTCTGTTGTCATCTTTGACGACCCAGTCAACCTCATGGCTTACGTCACCCTCGTCCTCAAACGCGTCTTCGGATACCCTAAAGAAAAATCAGAAAAACTGATGCTGGAAATCCATAACGCTGGCAAATCTATCGTCTGGACCGGCGAAAAAGAACAAGCCGAACTCTACGTCCAACAACTCCATTCCCACCAACTTAAAGCCACGATTCAAAAAGCAAAATGAGAGTCGCACCCACACTCGATCGCAGCCTCAGAATCGATGCTGAAAACCCCACTGACTGGCTTGTGTTAGAAATGATCTGCACAGATGCCAGCCAAATGCCTGACGAGCCACTCGCGGAACAACTCTCCCTCTACATGTGCGCCGATGACGACTGGGCTGATCTCATGACCCCAGAACTCAGCGAACAATTTAACGAGCAAGTCCTCCACGTCTCACGTGCCATCAGCACCGCAGAGAAAAACCCCGACCTCACCGGCTCTCTCTTTATCAAAGCAGATGAAGCCGATATCTGGTTCGGCGCTATCAACCAAGCACGCCTCTCACTAGAAGAGCGCTTCGAAGTCAGCCAATACGATGACTCCGATGACCAAGACGCTCTAGAGTTCGAAAACCCGAACCTCAAAGCCGCCCTCATCCGCTACCACTTCTACACTAGCCTCCAGTCCATCATGCTGGAATACATCCTCGACTAAGTATGCCTGCTAGCAACATCTACGCGTTCTATGGTACCGACGATGGAGCCTGCGCTGAAGCCGCCCTCCGCCTCTTCAATAAACTCAAACCTGAAGAGGGTGACGACTTCGCCAATGACCTCATCGATGGCAATGCCGATAACGCCGAGCACGCCTACGAAATCTCCCAAGAAACCATCCAGGCCATCCAAACACTCCCCTTCTTCGGTGGCGGAAAAATCGTCTGGCTCAAGCGCGCCACCTTCATGGGCTCCGACCGTACCAGCGAAGCTGAACGTGCCAAACTCGGTGTAGAAGCCCTTAAAGATACCCTCGCAGCTGGCCTCGGTGAAGGCATCACCTTCATCCTCTCTGCCACTGGTATCGATAAACGTAGAAGCTTCTATAAATGGCTCAAAGATAACGCCACCCTCGAAGAACACAATAAACTCGATACCTCCAAAGACGGCTGGGAAGAACAAGTCGCACACATGGTCCGTAAACGCGGTAAGGAACTCGAACTCCAATTCACCAATGATGCACTCGAGCTCTTCGTCATGCTCGCCGGAGAAGACACCCGCCAAATTAATGTCGAAATCAATAAGCTCGACCTCTTCCTTGGCAAAGACCGACGCACCGTCGAACTCGATGATATCCGCCAGATGGTCCCACTCTCCCGTGCAGGACTCGTCTTCGAAGTCGGCCGCGCACTCCAACGCCGTGACGGCGCCCGTGCTCTCGAACTCATCGACCAACAACTCGACCGCGGTGAATCCGCCATCGCCATCTTGCGCGCCTCACTCATCCCTACCATCCGAAACCTTTTCATGGCTCGTGCCGCAGGAGAAAATAAAAAGCTCCCCACCCATAACTATAACGCATTTGCCGGCGCACTCGATAAGCTCCCAGAAATGGATCGCGCCTGGCTCCCCCAAAAAAAAGCAGGCGGCGTCAATGCCTACCCACTCTTTCTAGCAGCTAAAGATGCTCAAGCCTTTCCCTTCCCAGCTCTCAAGAAAGCCATGGAGTCATGTCTAGAAGCCGACCGCTCACTTGTCACCACGAGCCTCGACCACCGCATGGTCCTCCACAGACTCGTCGTCGAACTCATGAGCTCAGCTAAACAACGACGACGCTAACCCCAAGCTCGAAACCTTCACCCGAACCTAGTGAGCAAAAAAATTGCTCACTAGACCTTGAGCTCTTCTTATCCCCTTTCTCTTGCTCCAGTAACCACTCGATAAACTTCCGGTCGCTGTATACACGTGGCGCAAAGCCGTGCCCGACTCCCTCATATTCAGTATACTTCACCTGACCACCAGCTTGCTTTAAAGCCTGCACCAAATCTTGAGCAAGATCACTTGGACTCACCCTATCTCTCTCTCCCTGAAAAATCCACACTCCCATCTTCGATAAAGCTGGTACATCTTCCATCACCACAGCTGCAGTCCCTGCCGCAGGTGCCACTGCAGCAAATAAATCCCCATGCATCCCGGCATAGCGCAGCGCTCCCTCCCCACCCATTGAAAAACCCGTAATCGTAATCTTCTGTGTGTTCACCGAATATGCCTTACACACTGCACGAATCGCTTTGCCCAATGCCTCAGCATTATCCGGCGTCTTTCCCTCCACTCCATGCCGGCGCGCCCTCCACGCAGATTGCTTCGCCGATGCTGGAACTGGTGCCCATAACTTCCCACGTGGACATCTTGGCACCAATATCAAACACTCATAAAGCTCCGGTTTCTTCAGCGCCTCCTTGATAATTGGCATCGAATTCAACCACCGCCCCAAGGCATCTCCACCATTATCCCCAGCTCCACCAGACCCATGTAGGTACACCACCAATGGATAACTGTCCTTCCCGTTATACCCAGCCGGCAAATACAAACCCGCCGCCTTCTCCCCCTCTCCAGTCGCATACAAAAAATTGACACAACGCGCCTCCCCACCCCTAACAAGCAGTGGGTAGCTCACTACTAACCACAGCAAAAATCCACCTACTATTGAGCGCCCTCTCATGCCTCACCATTGTGCAACACAGCTTCAGCCATCCGCATCGCCTCATAGTTCCTCCTGATCTCATGCACCCGATGCAGCTGCGCACCCGCAAGACGCCCCATACTCGTCAGGGCTACCGTCCCAGTATCCCTGTCTTCTGCGTCCTCTAATCCCAAGACTTTCCCGATCATCGACTTCCGAGAAACCCCTAACATAACAGGTCTGTTGTTCACTTGTAAGGTCGAAAGCCCATGCAGTAACTGCAAGTTGTGATCGAGAGTCTTTCCAAAACCAATACCTGGATCGAAACACAAGCATTGTGGATTCACCCCTAATTTCGTCAGCGTCCGGTAGCGTTCCTCAAAATACTTGCGCACCTCGCGTAAAACATCTTCATACACTGGCTGATCCTGCATCGTGTCGGGACTCCCCTGCATGTGCATC
The DNA here is from genome assembly GCF_042683245.1 of Rubritalea tangerina. Taxonomy (NCBI): domain Bacteria; kingdom Pseudomonadati; phylum Verrucomicrobiota; class Verrucomicrobiia; order Verrucomicrobiales; family Rubritaleaceae; genus Rubritalea; species Rubritalea tangerina. Next base: position 2,700 of record NZ_JBHUJB010000080.1, on the reverse strand, counting down.
ACGATCACTCCCACATCCGTCTGCGCACAGACCTTCGCCATATTCACGTCCCCCTTCAAACCTGTCACATCATTGACAATGTCAGCACCTGCCTCAATCGCCTGACGCGCCACTTCTGCCTTGCTCGTATCTATGGAAATCAAGCAATTACTCGCCTCGCGCAAGGCTCGTATCACTGGCAACACCCTAGCCAACTCTTCCTCCTCAGTCACTTTAGCAGCCCCAGGCCGAGTCGACTCACCACCAATGTCGATAATCTCAGCCCCCTCCTGTAACATCCCAATCGCATGCTGCACTGCCAATGGAATATCAAGATACTGCCCACCATCAGAAAAAGAATCGGGTGTCACATTCAAAATCCCCACAATCAGTCCCTTCTCAGTGAGATCGACAACTCGACGTCTTGTTTTCCAGCGCATGCCGTTAGTAAGACATTCTGCCCGTATCTGGCAAACTGAAAACTTGAAAGCTGACGAAATTGTCGCTTAGCTCATCCTCATGACCACGATCCCTCGCCTCTTGCTCATCGCAGTCGCGCTCATCACCTGCGCCCCTGCCAACCTTCTAGCCCAAGGAAAATCAACGAGTAAGTCCAAACACCTCGCCCGCATCTCAAGAAACCGTGATGGCTCAACCACTGAATTTAAACGCGATGCCGGAAACACCACCCTCCAAAAGCGTACCTACGTTGAGAAAGCCAACGGGGAACAAGTCACACGCTCCCGCACCATCTACCGCCGTGATAAATTCGGTAACCTCCGCAGCGGTATCGTCTACGATGGCAAAAATAAAAAACTCTTCCGCATCGTCTACGGCTACCACAAAGACACCGGTCGCCTCATCGCCGAAAATATGTTCGATGCCCGAGTCAAACGCACCTTCGCACACAACCCCAGCAAGGAAGAGCCTGTCCGCGCTACCCGATACTACTATAACGCCCAAGGCGAGCGCTCCGCCCCCATCACCTTTACCTCACAAGCTGGAAAAACCTCCGAAGAACTCATGAACTGGCTCGATAAAAATAAACCCGGCTCCGATCACGACGCCGACCCATTCAAACGCGTCCCCGTCAACCCCAACTCCAGACCACTCGGCCGCTAAACCCATGCGCCCAGAAGCTCTTCTCACCCTCCTGGGCTTTGGTGCCCTCATCGTTGGCACCAAGCTCTACGTCGAACGCCAACTCGAATCACAACCTCGACAAGACAATACCATTCACCCTGGCGACTCGAAATATATCGCCCAACTCGAAGAAGAACTCGACCGCCTGCGCAACGATAATGCCGCCCTCAGAAACCTCCTCTCCGCAGAAGCCACCACCGAAATCGATCCCGCCCTCATCGACTTTGTTGAAAAGGATGTCGGCCTGAGCTTCCGTACCCCTCCCCCCGTCTTCAAACGCTCCGAAGATATGCTCCACGAAGCTGCCAGCCAACTCTGGCTCGGTACCTTCAATGAAGTTGGACTAGAAATGAGAAGCTATGCCTACGATGTCCTCGGTCTTCTCCCTCCCAACCAAAACTTCATCGGCCAAGTCATCGCCGCAGAAACCACCGGCGCCATTGGCACCTACGACTATATCTCAGGAGAACTCCTCCTAGCACCTCACTTTGACCCAGAAAATACCCACCACCAAGCCGGACTCATCAGACTCCTCGCCATCTCGTTGTTAGACCAGTACTACCCGCTTTCTAACACACTCACCGACGACCAATTCTACTGCCACATCGGCCTCCAGCGTGGACGCGCGTCCCTGCTGCAAGATCGCTTCTACGCCATCCAAGCCAGACGCAATGGCTTCATTGACCCGGTAGATAACACCGAAGCTCGTGAAATCTTTGCCGCCCTCAGCCCACTTCCAAAAGCCATCACCACCTTTGCCAACACCCACGCCAAAGCCTATCTAGCCACCTTCCCTAGTGCCGAAGCCCAACTTAGCACCCTCAAATCTGACCGAGCATCCACGCAGGCAATCATGCTCAAACGCCCGCTTTCCACGCCCCCATTCACCCCCGCAGAAGGCGAAACCATCCAGCTCTCCACCCAGCTCGGAGCCCTCACTCTCGATGCCTACCTCCAACAACTCGAACTCCCAGATAACACCATTCGAGACCTCGTCGAAAACCTCCATTCAGACACCCTGAGCATCACCACTGCCACTCCCAATTCCGCCACAACTTCTTGGTCCTTGAAGTTCACAAATGCTGACGCAGCCACCAACTTCTACCAACATGGCCAAAAAATAAGCTCAACACTCCCAAGGCCACCTCAAATCCATCAAGATGGCCCCCTCGTCGTGTTGAGCATTTCTGAAGCCCTCGAAACGAACTAGGCTGTAGCTGTGAATTCCGTCACCACACTAGGCGGTGTGGACAAAATGGTTTGCCGCCCGCTGAGAGTAGATTTTGCATCTGCCAAGGCGGAGTTCATGGCGTGGATAAACATCCTCGCCATGGAAGACAACGAAGCCAGATACAAAAGATGCCTCAGCCTCCCAAATCCCTTTGCCGCATGGCAACTGACTCCAATCACCTTATCTAAAAACGGGTGGTGAAGCAATTTGTCCACACCGCCTAGTGTGCTGTCAGCGAAGTCCTGTGCAAAATGATTCGATTTTTTCAAAGATCTGGTCAGCCGAGGCAGTCCACTTGAAAGGTTTGGATGCACGGTTACTTTCTTCAATATAATTCATGATGGCTC
>NZ_JBHUJB010000079.1:0-63945 GCF_042683245.1 Rubritalea tangerina | reverse complement strand
TTGAGTGGCGAGTCGTTGGTATGTAAGGACTTAAACATACCAAGCATGCCGACTGACTCACCTTTACAAGCTTTTTATTTACTTATTTTCAATCAGTTATGCTTAAGTGAACGCGCATGCGCAACGACGAAGTCCCCGTTGTACGCCCTTATTACTTAGTAGACGATATAGAAGAAGCCATTACATCTGCTTCTGCTGCAGGTGCTAAGATAGCGATGAAGCCCATGGAAATTTCCGATTTGGGTAAATTTGCTATCTACGTGCATGGAGGAATTGAGACGGGACTGTGGGAGCTATAGTCTATCCCGTAATATGCTATAAGCCTGACCGCCATAGCTCTCATAATGTTGAGTTATTTGATACGATAAAATCCTATATATCACTGTCGACGAGTGATTCCTTCTAACTCCTCAATATAGTCACGTTGCTGTTTATTTGACTTGATAGAGTCAGCTGCTTCGTATTTTTCGAGGGCTTTTTCGTAGCGCTTTTCTCCAACTAATAACTTACCGTGCTCAAGAAAAGCTCGGTAGCTAAACTCTTCAATTTTCTGAGCTCTCTCAAACAAAACTTCAGCTTTCTCGAATTCACCAGCTTTAACGTACACTTTTGCCATCAATAATAGCGCATCCCCATCCAGGGGGGTTCTCTCAAGCATTTTCGTAATATGTGGCCTCGCTTCCGGCTTATTAAGTTCAAAGAGACAGTAAGCAGTAAGTCTATCGTACTTATGGATTAGAGAATCTGTTTGTAATGACTTTGGTCCAACTGCGTTAAGTAAGGTTTCTGCATACTTCCACTCACCTATGTACATTACCGATTCTACCGATTTCAAAAAGTCAGGTAGTGACTCCTCATTAAGCTTGTCCAAGACACTACTAAAATGCTTTTTCGCTAGTCTAAGTTCACCAGACGACGTGTACAGCTGAGCAAGTAAACATATATTCGAAGTCGATAGCCTTTCTTGCCTATTCAGTAGCTCTAACAACGCTATTGCCTTGTCCCTTTTAGAAGACTCCAGTAAGGCGTTCACCAAAAGCAAAGCATATGAATCCTCTTCGGGTTTCGCCCTATAAACCTCTTCCAGTATAGACAAAGCCTCAGGAAGATTATCAATATCCATAAGACATTGTGCTACACCAGCTTTCCACTCAATCGTTTCAGGCTCTGACAACTGTGCCATCCGGTATGCATGTAATGCAGATGCAGTATTGCCTTCTTGCAGGTGGCAGTACCCAAGCATCCCAAATGTACTAGCACTCATATCACCTAAGCTCAAAGCCTCTACTAATGATACCATTGCAGATTTGACTTCATTTTTTCTCATTCTTACGACTCCTAGGTTTTTATGAGCACGTCGAAATGATGGATATAACTTAATTGCCGATAAGTATGCGGCTTCGGATTTATCCATATCCCCTAATTCGAAATATAAATTCCCTAGATTATATGTAAGAGCTGCAGATGAATCGGTTAAAGAACTAGATTTCAGTTTAGATATAGCTTTATCACGCTGCCCCTTAGCCATCATCGATTGAATCGATACTAGAACAGCTTTTTGCTCTGATGTCACATAGGGCTCGACGCGTGCATTGATTCTATAAGAGGCATTGAAAGACTTTAAGAAGCTTGGATCTTTCCAATACCCTTTTGACAAAGGCAAAGGGCGTTCGTCGGCTTGTAAGTATGATACTAAGCTAATAAAACTAATGATTAAAGGTAGAGATGTTCTCATGGTTTATTGAAAGTAACTGGCCAGTTAAATGGAACCCTAACAGGCACACCATTCTTTTTAGGTGGAGTAAATCTTGAATCTCTGACGTAAGCTCTTACTTGAGCACTCAGTTCCTCATCCTCGATTGAAACGATGCGAATCAGTTTGATTCTTCCACTCTCATCAATCTCGACTTGCAACATTGCTTTTACAGATTTACTCCTCACATTACTGGGCCATCTAACACGGCCTTTGCGAATCAATCGAGGCTTAGAATCGAGGTCACCGAGACCAACCTTGTTTGTAGCTGGTGGCTTCGATGTGGTTACTCTGGAGCGTGCTGCAGGTTTTGTATTGTTTGAAACCTTCTTAGTCGGCGTGTTCAATATAGCTGGCGCAGTGTCTATTGAAAATATGTCTACACTTGCATCGATGGGAACCTTAGTCTCTGAACTAGGTAGAGCAAGGGCATCTACATCTACACTTGGACGCAAATCATCGAAAGATGGAGCAGGAGGTGGTATTTCAGCTTCGATTTCCTCTGGCTCTGCTTCTTGAGGGGCTTCAGGCTCTGGTAGCTTAGACACTTGAAACGTTTCTATTTTCCTCAATTCCAACACCTCCTCAGTAGAGCTTAGCTTAAGCAAACGAGTCAGAGCCAGACTCACTACGAGTAAACTGGAAATTAATATTCCAAATATGACATTTCTAATTTTCACGTATGCATTACTTTGCCGTAGCGCTATATACAGACTTAGCTCCAGCCATTTGAGCGGCATCTGTTACTTTCATGATGAGACCGTGCGTAGCGGATTCATCTCCCTGAATAACCACAGGTAAATCAGGATCATTAGATAGCATCACTGAGACCACAGTTCTAACTCCATCTACACCGATATTTTTACCTCCATAGTAAACTTCACCATTAGAAGTCACCCCTAACAAAATAGAATTTTTCTCTACTTCATTGGCAGATGTAGCCCGTGGCTTGTTGATTTCGACTCCTGGGTCATCTACAAAAACTGTCGTTACTACAAAGAAAATAAGTAAGATGAAAACAATATCAATCAAAGGTGACATATTGATCTCATTACCACTATTGTCTGTTTCTTGCGATAATCCTAACCTTCTACGCATTGCCTATTCCTTTCATTGAAAGATTTTTTAAATCCACAGATAGATGTTGTTCTAAAAGTGAATGCACTCTCCGTACCCGCACTACTAACATGGCATAGGCAAAGGCTGCGGGAAGGGCGAACAATAGACCAGCCTGCGTAGTGATCATTGCCTCAGAAATTCCTGCTGCAATTTTTTCCATTGGATCTCCATAGCTACTAGATGCCATCTTGGTAAAGGTAACTAACATTCCTGAGACTGTTCCTAGCAGGCCGCCTAAAGTACAAATACCTACCATCACCCCAATAACGGGAAGGCGCCTTCCAATCCAAGCTAACTGATCGAGCTCAAAAATAGTATATTCTCTCTGAATATACTCACTACTTTTGAGATCTGTTAGTTCTCGACGAGAGCCTCGAATGGCTTCTTCCACTGGACGCAGGGCCAGCCATGTAGAGAGAATGATAGTGTACATCCATGCACCTATGAGAAGAATACCCCAAAGCACAAAACCTCCTTGGGATAAAAGAGCGACACATTCTCTGTACACTATGTAAAGCCAATCCATTCTTTATAAAATAATCATAGTTACTTGCTCTTAAGCCCATTAACAAAACTCAGTGATAACCTCTCTGTAGCCTGCACTACACCATTACTTCTGCGAGATAACATAGTGTGTAAAATGAGTGCGGGTATAGCCACTATTAGACCAAACAAAGTAGTCACTAGAGCCTCTGAGATCCCCCCTGCCATCGGTTTTACATCACCTGTGCCAGTGACAGTAATCACGTTGAACATACGAATCATTCCAGACACTGTACCTAATAACCCTAACAATGGTGCTGTTGCTGCGGTCACAGCTATGAATGGAAGCCATTTTTGAAGCTGAGATTGTACACCAATGATTCTTTCATAAACAACTTCTTCAACCACATTCGCACCAGCAGATACAAAATCAATGGATTTAGTTAACACCTCAGCTACTGGATGCGCTACTCCAGCACAGGCTGACTTTGCAGCATCTAGATCTCCCTTATTCACATAAGTCAGCAAGTTACCAATCCAATCAGCATTTGGTTCTTTAATCTTTGAAAGCTGAATGAATTTGATCACACCACAAACAGTAGAAAAGAAGGCGATAGTTAAGATAGGCCAGAGCCAGACTCCACCTTTTTCAAAAAGTTTGAGAGGATCATCTTGAATTTTAGATATGGCTCGAGCTTTACCTCCGGTAACATCCAGTTTTAGACGGCTAGATCCTTGTGCAAATAATGCTTCAACATCACTTTGATTCACATCAGAGTTCAACCTGCCATGAGTCGCTCCACTCAGCATTTCGACTGATCCATAATACTTTCCAGAATCATCCTTGAACCAACCAGCAGGTCCGAGGTTACAAATTGTTCCTCGAGATAAGGTCCCACCATCCGTCACAACCTCGGCTTTCACAAACTCACCACCAAGCATCGAATTTACTGATTCAAATGCTTTCTCTAAGGACTTCACTCGTGTCACAACATCAGGGTTTTCAACTTGCCCCAGTTCTGATTGATGGCCGGGTCGCGATCGTAAATCAAATTCAATAGAAAAATCTTTGAGAGCCCCTTCGATGTAATCAGCCTCTTTTTTGAATGTCGCAACAGATTTACGCAGACTATATAACTTGGCCTCTCTCCCTTTGGCTCCTAGATCAACAATTTCTCTCTCTCTTCGCTTTATTAGCAACTCCTCCTCCATTTTATTCATCTCTCTCGCAACTGAAGCTTTCTCTATTAGGACTTCGTCCCGATACTTTGTTAGCCGCTGAGAAACGTCTTCGAGATCACTTTTAAGATCTTTCACATCGATATCTTTAGCTTGGACAACAGGCATTACACCCATCGTCAAAATGAAAAGTAACATTCTCATTTTTGCACCTCCACAGGTAAAGTTACGAGATCAGGACGTGCAGATTTTTTAAATATATTGATAGCCCTAGAAACCTCAGAAAAAACGGAATCATCTGCAATCCATTGCCACCCTTGATTTCCAGGTATTCCCCTGCCAGCACTTTTGCCTGATATATAATAAGCCGCGCCCAGCCCCATGTATAATATCCTTAATTGCTTCTGTGTACCATCTATCGTGTGCAGTTCCTCTGAGTACACCACTGAATCGTTAAATTTTACGGTGGCTTTGAGTAAAGCAGTGAGAGCTAACACATCAGCACTTGGATCTAGCTTATCGTCTGTTAGTGTCTCATATTCACGTGCTAACTCACCTCGGAGAGGCTCTGGCAGACGTGCGTACAGCTTTTTAGATTCAGCAACATATGATTTGAGCATACCCACTACCGCTTCTCTTTCATCCTTGGCTAGAGCTAGTTCCTTTTCAAGCTCTCCCATCTCGACCTGATCCTTCTTGTGAGCGTCGCCCGCCGCAGCAATCTCATCATTAAGTAGACCTAACTCAACTTGATAGAGAGACTTCATATCAGACAAATGCTGCTTCTGAACTGACCACTCGTGCTTCTCAGCAGAAAGAGTCCGCTCCATCTTCACCCACTCTTCTAATAAGCCTCTGGCCATATTAGTACTCTGCTGGGCGGTTGGTTTCGCTACTTTCTCCTGTTCCTTCTCTTGCGCAGGCGAAGCTGAAGTTAATAACAGCGTCGCCCAAGATCCTATTACACAGCAGGTTTTGCCGTATTTTTTGCCCAAATATAGTGTCATATAATTCATCCCCAATGCAAAATTACCATCTGAGACCTGCTCCAATAGACGATTATTGTAAAGAATCAACACTATTGAGAATAATTCTCAATAAAGAAAATACCAATGTATCTACATTGCCCATGCTGATAAATCCTTAATTAGAACGAATGGTTAAGATTTTATTATTATCCTTAATTTCTGAGTTGCCTTGCTTGAAGAATTTCTAAAGTATGCTGGTGATCTGCATCAACCATGTCTGACGAACGTTACGAAATAAGAGGGAAAATTGGTCAAGGTGGCGTAGGAGCGGTTTACCGAGCTTATGACACACAACTTCGCCGAGAAGTTGCTATCAAAAGGGTTCTCGCCGAAGAAGGCGAAGGTTACGAAGACCCAGAAATTGCTACTAAAAACCTATTGAAAGAAGCTACTGCACTTTCCTCGGTTCAACACCCACACATCTGTACTGTGTATGATGCGGGAGTTGACAAAGAAGGACCGTTTGTAGTCATGGAGCTTATCAATGGTAAGACGCTCGACGAAATGGTGGAGCGGGGCACTCTCACGTTCGACGATTTCCGCGAAGTAGCCATTCAGTCTCAGGAAGCAATGATCGCTGCGCAGGACTTGGACCTAGTGCACCGCGACTTGAAGCCATCTAACGTTATGGTGTGCTGGCTTCCATCTGGTCGCTTCCAAGTTAAGTTAGTGGACTTTGGTCTCGCTAAATTCTCAGCGAAACCATCATTGCAGACTATTGACCATGGGGATGCCGTGTTCGGTTCTATTTTCTTCATGGCCCCCGAGCAGTTCGAGCGGACCCCTCTAGACCGTCGTACTGACATGTATGCCCTTGGTTGCATGTACTACTACTCTCTTGCGGGCACCTACCCTTTCAATGGGGACAGTGCTCCCCAAGTCATGGCAGGTCACCTCCAGAACTCTGTCCAACCACTTCATGAACTACGCCCTGACCTCCCGCATTGGGTATGTGACTGGGTCATGTGGCATATTGCTAGAAACATGGACGACCGCCCAGAGTCCGCGCGAGTCGCCTTAGAAAAGTTTCTCACTGACGAAACTGCTGCAGCCCAACACGGTGGTACCCTACCAGTTCGCACAGGACCTCAACTGGTGATTCCAACCACTTCCCCTCAACCTAATCGCCCTGCTGCAGCTCCTTCTACTACAGTCAACACCCAAACTGCACCTCAGACAATTACTCCTCCTGGTGGCCAGACTCCTGTCACAGCATCTCAGACCATCCGACCAGCATCAGTCATCACTGGTGGAACTGCGATCCAGCCTGCTAGACCAGCTGTCGCCTCCAACCCCACCATTACTCCCGCAAGTGGACCAACAGCTGTCACAGGAGTAACAGCCCCTCAAAACACCACTCCAGACGGTGTAACAGAAGCAGCTCCTGAGGGCGAAGGCCCAACTCTTGCACCAGATCTAGCAGCAGCCAAAAAAGGTCTCAGCAGTAAGCAAAAGCTTATGATCTCTGCTGGCCTAGGTGTTGCCATTATCGTACTAGGTGGAGTCCTTATCGGAAAAAGCTCTACTGGCAGCGAAAACAAGAAGTTCAATGAACTCGTTGAGCAAGTCGCGGATTTAACAGCTCGCGATATTCCAACTACGGAAGATGATATGAAGCTTCTCTTGGATGCACTTGCCGATGACACGCTCACCAACCGTAACGCAGTTTTCCAACGCATGGTTATTGCCAAGGCTGAAGGTGGCTACTCCATTGATAAAATGGTCCTTAGTTACGCGACAGCCCCGGATACCGGCGAAGAAGATCGTAAAAACCTTGCCATCGTTATTGGTAAGAGAGGCGACCAGGGTGCCATCAAGGGCATGCTCAAATGGGCGACAAAGAACCCTAACGATCCAGCAGCTCAAATTGCAATCGACGCCGCGAATAAAACGATCGAAGAAGAAAACTTCACAAGCTTTATACAGATACTTGGAGCTACCAGAAACAATGGTGTCCGTAGTTCCGCTGAAAAAGCTCTGGCCAATGTGATTTCTAAGAGCCGCCGAAAGAGCTCCCTAGCAGAACAACTTGTTGGAGCTTTCGATGCTAGCGTTGATGAAAAGTACCGCTTGGCCATGATTCGCCTTCTCGGTAACACGGGTACTGACCAAGCACGAAAAACGATTTCTGAAAGCTTGGCCTCCTCCAACACCAACGAGCGTATTGCCGCAGCCACTGCATTCGGAGCTTGGCCTACCGATGAGCCATTCGACGACCTACTCAATGCCTTTGAGAATGAAGATACCGTTGCTGCAAAAAATGCTATCTTCAAAAGCGCTATCAATTTGCTCAGTGCAAAACGTAAACACGATCAAGACGAACTCGGAAACCGCTGGCTCACACTTGCTGGCTACTCGACAACCAACTCTCAAAAGAGTAAAATCATCACAGAAGCCGTAAATGCGCGTGCCGACTGGTCGCCTAACGTTCTCAAATTCTTCACGAGTCAAGATCATGACGACCGCATCCAAAGCCTCGCAGAAAAAGGCTTGGATAAACTCAATGGTTAAAAATTTAGTTAACTAACCTTAAGTTTCTAAATTTTTCCATTGTCATCCATCAAAAACTAAGATCTATATAACAGCAACATGAGAAAAATCCTACTTTCCGCAACAGCAATTCTCCTAACCGCGACCTGCACTTACGCAGACATTCAGGCGCCTCCAGGATCCACCTACACATCTAGCCGCAAGCTTGGGCGTGGTCTCTCTAACATCCTATTCGGCATCACCGAAATCCCAGAACAAATCGTTCGCAAAAACGAAGACTACGGCCGCAAAGCTGGTTACACATATGGTCTTGTAGATGGTACGAGCCGCGCATTCCGTCGTATTGGCTATGGCTTCTATGAAGTATTTACCTTCCGTTGCCCAACATTCCACGGCACCTTCAAGCAGCCATACATGCGTTGTGGTGAAGATAACCGTATCGAAATGAACGTACATGACGGCCTCTCTGAGTTCCCACCAGAACTCGGCTTCGAGACCTACTACAAGTACTCCCGTACTCAGAAGTTCTAATTTAGCTTCACAGACTTTATCAAAAAACGCTCATCATTCATTTGATGGGCGTTTTTTCTTTGTAGAATGAGGAATATCTTGGCTCCTCTTTCCTCATAGATGAAATCCTAGTCTTAGTACCTAGCATAAAAATTATCTGATATGGTGACAAATTACCTGTCTGTTTATTTCTAGCTAGACGTGGGATCTATATCACTGCAAATTGCATCTAACCGCCGATGAGATTCGGCCCTTATTCAAAAACAACAAACTCAGATACTCTATGAAGTCTATCATGGTTTCCGCCCTCCTCGGAGGTGCAGCACTGTCACTCCTTAGCTCCTGCGGTCAAAAACAGGAAACAGAAACAACTACAACAAGTAAAAGCGACGCAGTTCTTCGTTTTTCAGCAATTCCTGACGAAGACACTACTGCACAGCAAGCGCGCTTCCAGCCAGTTGCCGACTACTTATCTAAAAAACTCGGCATCAAAGTTGAATTTGTTGCTTCACCTAACTACGGAGCTTCAGTTCAAAAATTTGAAGGTGGCGATATTCAACTCGCATGGTTTGGTGGCGTGACTGGAGTACAAGCCCGCCAAAAAGTCGAAGGTGCTCAGGCACTCGTCTCTGGTGAAGCTGACCTCAAATTTAAGTCATACTTCATCGCTAACACTTCCACGGGATTAACCAGATCTGAGTCATTCCCTGAAGCTATTAAAGACCTCAAATTTACATACGGTTCACAGAACTCTACATCAGGTTGCATCATGCCTACTCATTTCCTCATGGAAGCGTCAGGCAAGACACCCCAGGACTTCTTCTCTAAAGAATTTGGTTTCTCTGGTTCCCACGACAAAACTGCTGAGCTCGTCAATGCTGGCACCTTTGAAGCTGGCGCCCTCAACTTCAAGACCTACGAAAAGGGAATTGCTAGCGGTAAACTCGATAAAGAAAAGTGCATCGTGATTTGGGAGACACCAACTTATGCTGATTACAACATGACGGCTCACCCAATTCTCGAAGAACAATTCGGCGCAGGCTTCCTCAAGAAACTCCAGACAGCTCTCGTAGAATGTGATGACCCTGCAGCTCTCGGTGCTCTCAAGCGTGACAAACTTGTCGCCGTAGACAACGCCACATTTGACGGCATCGCTTCCGTCATGGCCAAGGTAAACTTCAAGAAGTAATTGCTTTAACCAACACCAAGGGCTAATTTGGCTCTTGGTGTTTTTTTATGCTCATGCTCAACCTCTATGATGCAAATCTCAGCTTTGGCAGCACGCATGTCCTGCGTGATCTCAGCCTTGAAATTGCTAGAGGCGAAAAGGTCGCACTCATTGGCCCATCTGGCTCGGGAAAAAGCTCTCTACTTAAAACCATAGCCAGTGAGTACCTATTGGATTCAGGCTCACTCTCTATTCAGCAACAGTCCATCTCGTCACTCTCAAACAAAGCCCTTAAAGAGTTACGCTGCAGCATTGCCTACATCCCTCAAGATCTCGCCTTAGTAGAGAACCTTAAAGTTCACCAAAATGTTCTCCTCGGTAAAGTCGGCAGCCAGAAGCTCCTCCAAACACTTCTCTATCTCTCATTCGCTCCAAAAGCTGAACTACAAAGCGTGCTTGATATTCTCAGTGAGGTCGGCATCCCAGAGAAGATCTTTCACCGCACCGACTCATTGTCCGGCGGACAACAACAACGCGTCGCAATCGCCCGCGCGCTCTACCAAAAAGCGTCACTCATTCTAGCTGATGAGCCAGTATCAGCGGTTGACCCATCCCGCGCTCATTCCTTACTCGAATGCCTCACCAGCCTAGCTGAAAAAAATAAGGTCACCTTGCTCTGTAGCCTCCACAACCTTGACTACGCGAAAACTTTCTTCCCTCGCATCATTGGTATGAGAGAGGGAAATATTATCTTCGATGGAAAATCTGAAGATTTCAGTGAAAAGGACTTCGCACAACTTTACTCACTAGATCATGGCTAAACCTCCTCTGGCCAACGCCCCACTGCTATCGTGGCGGAGATTTAGCTTACTCAGTGCACTCGTACTATTTGTCTATTGCGTCCATAGACTCGGTCTAGATTTTGTCCAATTACCCCCCAGCGCCGATCCCTTAGAAGCGGCAAAGATTTTCTTCTCGGCAGCTCTTGAGCCTGCACTGACCGACCAGAACCCAAGCCTACCAGAAGGCTCAGATCCATTTATTCAAAGAATCTTTGAAGGAATACTCACCACACTTCGCTACGCATTCATTGCCATGTCGATGGCCGTTCCGTTAGGTCTCGTTCTTGGCTTCTTCTCCTCAAAGGCTTGGTGGCCCTTGAAAAGACAATCCAGCGCTTCTCATAGCACCCCCCTTTATCGTGGATTTCTCTCACTCGTACGTCTTTGTGTGAGATTTCTCATCACCTTCATGCGCTCAATCCATGAACTCATTTGGGTGCTCCTCTTTTTGGCCTTCTTGGGTGACTCCCCATTCACTGCTTGTGTCGCACTGGCCCTCCCCTTCACTGGAACTCTAGCCAAAGTCTTTTCAGAGATTATCGATGAAGCTTCAGACGCAAACAGCAAACATATCCTGTTAGCTGGAGGTTCAAACCTTCAGGCGTTCTTTTGCGCCCGCTTACCTCAAGCCCTGCCAGATATTGTGACCTACACAATGTACCGGTTAGAATGTGCGATTCGCTCATCAGCGGTTCTTGGCTTTATCGGCATCGAAACCATAGGCCTCAGTATCCATCAAAGTTATGAGAATACTTACTATAATGAAGTTTGGACAGAGCTCTATCTTCTCATTGGAACCATTGTCATCTTTGACATTCTAGGCTCGCATGTAAGAAAGCGTATTCATCATGCGCCACTGAGCAAACTCTCACCGGCAAACTACACACTCAACGAACTGCGACGCACACGTCCTCGCTGGCTTAGTCTCCCCATCGTATTCGGAGCGCTTTTGATAGGCGTCATTACAGCCTGGAGCTGCGGAGAGCCGCTAGATCAATACCACTCCCACCTGAGCAGACTTGAACGGACTCAAAAATTCCTCAAACAACTCGTACCTGAACCTGTTAGAGACTCAGGTCAATGGTCCGACGCTAGTCCATGGCTTCATGAACTCTGGCAAAATAGCGGATCTTCAGCCTTGAGTAACACTCTCATTATGGCGACAGCCGCACTCCTTCTCGCAGCCATCATGGGTTACTCGCTCGTTCCTTGGGCCAGTAGAAATATTGCCAATATTGCATCCTTTGGGATTCCACCTGTACGAAAAAATAAAGTCATGACTTTTGCCTGGTCGCTTCTTGGCATCGTCATGCGCAGCATCTTCTTAGTTTCACGCTCGCTACCTGAGTACATCCTCGCCTTCTTACTCATTGGCATCCTAGGCGCCCATGCTTGGCCATTGATTTTTGCCCTCGCTATCCACAACTTCGGAATCCTCGGGAGACTTTGGAGTGAAGTCAGTGAAAACCATGATGAAAAGCCAGCTCAGCAAATGGTTGTAAGAGGCGCGTCTCGACTTCAAGCTTACCTTTTCGGAATTCTACCTACTGGCTTCAACCGCCAACTACTTTTTATATTCTATCGCTGGGAAACCTGTGTCAGAGAATCGACGATTCTCGGCATGTTGAGCCTTAGCTCACTCGGCTACTATATCAGCCAAGAAGCTGCCTTTCTCCGCTACGATAGTATGCTCTTCTTTATCTTGCTCGGAACCATCGTGATTTTCTTAAGTGATGTGATCTCCGTCATACTCCGAGCTAAGCTCAAATCTTCATAAAAAAAGCGCTACCATTACGGCAGCGCTGGAAATTCCTTTAAGGGTGAGTAAACCCTCGTTACATGGTCATGCCCCCATCACAGGCAACAACTTGTCCAGTGATGTAACGAGCTTCTGGGCTCGCCAAGAAAAGGGTCAAATTAGCGATGTCTTCAGTCTCACCAAACTCCTTCAATGGGATATTAGTCAAAATGCTTTCACGCACCTTCTCATCAAGCTCACTAGTCATATCTGTCGTGATGAAACCTGGAGCAATCGCATTACAGCATACTTTTCTGCCAGCAAGTTCCTTAGCGAGAGACTTCGTGAAGCCTATCAGGCCAGCTTTTGAGGCAGCGTAGTTTGCTTGGCCTGCATTGCCGATAAGTCCAATCACTGATGCGAGGTTGATGATACGCGGGTCTTGCGCCTTCATCAAGGTACGCTGGAATGCTTTCACCGTATTGAAGGCTCCCTTGAGGTTCGTGTCCAATACTGTGTCCCAATCAGAATCCTTCATGCGCATCAACAAGCCATCTCGCGTGACACCTGCATTATTTACAAGGATGTTAATCCCACCAAAATCCGCTAAAATCTGCTTACCAGCTTCCTGAACTGATTCGAAATCAGCCACATCCAGAGCATAGGCCTTTGCCGACTCAGGAAATTCTGCATTGATCGCCTCAGCCGCCCCTTGACAGCTTCCTTCACTACGGCTGATCACTGCGACTTTTGCTCCTTCTGCAGCAAACGCACGAGCGATCGCTTTACCGATGCCTCGTCCAGCACCGGTCACTACTACTACTTTATCTTGAAAGCGTGCCATGCACTTCTTTCCCATGGATAGACCACTCTGCCAAGTAGAATAAACACTAGTTTACTGCTAGCTTTCCTGCCTCTTTCTCAAGCAAATCGACCTTTTCAGTCAGAATACTAAAAGGGCTTTCCTCGAGATCTAAATTCTCCTCAACGTTTTCATGAATCTCAAGTCGTTGCAGTAATTCCTCGTATTGCACAACCTCGAACGACCCATCTTGATGTTCAAAAATACAACTTAATGTCTCAACCCAGTCGCCACTGTTGAGATAATGAATCTCACCTACCATTTTGTCAGCTGGAGTGTGAATATGCCCACAAATAATCCCATGGCATTTTCTCTGCCTTGCTAGCCCCTGCAGCTTCTCCTCATAATTATCTACGAAACTCACTGCCGACTTCACCTTTGCTTTCACTGCCTTGCTAAGTGAAAAGTATTCCTTCCCTCTCCATTTGCGATAAAAGTTATAGAATCGGTTCACTCGCAGTAAAAAGTCATACCCGACAGCTCCCACTCCCGCTATCCATTTATGATTCGTCGACACACTATCAAAACCATCGCCGTGCACAACCAGGTACCTCCGACCATTCTGCGTGGTGTGTACACAATCTTTAACAATCTGCATCCCTCCTATATCGAATGGTAAAATCCGTTCTAAAAAGTCGTCATGGTTGCCTCTCAAATAGATCAGCTCAGTGGCTTCCTTCTCCATTTTCTTGAGCAGCACCCTCAAAACCTTCGTGTGGGCTTTCTTCCATTTTGCCCCCCTCTTTAGCGCCCACCCATCAATGATATCACCATTAAGATAAATTCTATCACATTTCACGGACTTCAACACCTCGACCACCTCACGCGCCTTGCTGTCTGCAGAACCAAGATGAATATCCGAGAGAAATAAACTACGCAGCTCAATTTTTCGTCTCTTCTGAACCCTTCGCTGAGTAACAGGTTTCAGTTGAATCATCTCCTCTAGATGTTTTTCAAAGGCTGCAGTCACACTCTGCCAATCCTGAGACTTTAATGATTGGCGAGCCTCAAATCGTAACTCTGGATGTGTGATGTACTCCAAGGACAACAATGCCTTTTCCAGATACGCTTCTTCGTCACCAATTTCACAGCTCAAGCCATTATACCTATCTTTCACATGTATGGCCGAGGCCGCATAAGCATAACTGACTGAAACGAGTCCGCTCGCCATCCCCTCTAACAAAACGTTGCCAAAGGTCTCAGTCTCCGATGGGAATAACAAAATGTCAGCACTCGCGTAATGCTGTGCTAACTCCTCCCCCTTACGCACTCCTACAAAGTGAACATTATCGTACTGCCTTGCTAATTCCTCCTTCACTGGACCATCACCCACTACAACAAGCTGAAGAGATGGTGCTTTCTTGCGCATTGCTGCTACCACTGTCATCGCAAAAGCTAGGTTCTTCTCCGCAGCCACTCGCCCAACGAGAATGATGACTGGATCTTGCTCTGCTGCCCCCCAGCTAGCTCTCAGCTCCTCAGAGCGCTTCGACGGACAAAACAAGTTAGTATCAACTCCCCTACCAAGTAAGCGAACATTCGAAAAGCCTTCCTCCTCTAGCATACTAACAGCATCATGAGACGGAGCCATCGTCATATCGGCCTTGGAATGTACGTGCTTCAGATACCCCATTGCAGGCTTCTCCATGTTACCTAACTTATATTTGTTAAGATACTGGTGAAAGTTTGTATGAAATCCAGCGGCTACTGGGATGCTCATTTCCCGTGCTGCCTTGATTGCTGAGACACCAAGTGGGCTCTCGGTTGCTACATAGATTGCGTCAGGACGTTTTCTCTTCCAGCGTTTCCTCAACTTAATTGGGCTGGGCAGGCCAACTCGCACCTCCTTATAACCAGGTAAACTTACTGACTGCTTGGTCGTCTGGCCATCTGATGATTTTTCACCTGTATGAATGACATGCACATAATGGCCACGGTCTTTTAAGCATTGGGTAAGCCGGCCCAGAGTCATTGCCACACCATTGACATCGGGAGGAAAGGTATCAGTTACAAATTCTATACGCATGAGTGCTGATGCAATTTCCTTTTTTATAGAGACTTAGAATCACACACAAAGTGCTCGCTCGTTACTTTTTTGACACCTTTCTGAAGTCCTCAACTCTCTGAGCTCGTTGTCATCAACTTCACTATGCACTTGCAGCACCTTCCCTCATCCTAGTATTCTACATGATAGGCTCATTAGAAATTTGGAATAGTTCTCAGCTCCCGACCCTCCCAGTAAAAACCCTATCCATACAAGCATATGAAAAAAAGCACCCTGATTGTGGCCTTTTCTTGTCTTCCCGCCGCCCTCTACGCTCAAGACTACACCAGCTACAATACACTTGTTCAAAAATACGCATCCCCCAATGGCGTGCAGTATAAAACCTGGAAAGCGAATGCCCGTGACACCGCCGCCCTCAAAAATATTCTCACAGAATGGGCCAGAATTGATGCCAATAAACTTAACAAAAAACAAAAAGCTGCATTTCGTATCAACCTCTACAATGCCGCGATGTTAGATATCGTCCTTGACCGTTATCCACTTAAGTCGGTGACAAAAATTGGTGTCCCATTCTCAGTTTTCAAACGCAAAAGCATCAAGACTCCACAGGGTAACATTAGTCTAGACACTCTTGAGAAAAAACAATTGCTGATAGATTTTCCTGACCCCCGCATCCATTTTGCGGTCAACTGCGCTAGTATATCATGCCCACCACTCAGAAATGAGGCATATACCGCTGAAAAATTAGAAAACCAACTAGCTGATCAGGCACAACTATTTGTGGCTTCTCCTCACGCTGTACAAATCAAAGGGAACTCAGCATATTATTCTCAACTCTTCGATTGGTATAAAAACGACTTCGCAGAATCAAATCCTGCAAAAATTATTAATAAATACGCGTCAAAAAAAATTCCAACCAACCTAAAGATCAGGTGGATCAAGTACGACTGGAACCTTAACGAAGCGTCATAAGCCAATTACCAATGAATCTAATCAAACGATACTATCATTGGCTACATGGCCAGTGGCCTGCTCGTCTTGTCGAGAAGCTCCCCGTGGTTGGAGAACAAGGTAAAACCAATATTCCAGGCATTCGTAT
Organism: Rubritalea tangerina; assembly: GCF_042683245.1. Taxonomy (NCBI): domain Bacteria; kingdom Pseudomonadati; phylum Verrucomicrobiota; class Verrucomicrobiia; order Verrucomicrobiales; family Rubritaleaceae; genus Rubritalea; species Rubritalea tangerina. The sequence goes on along the minus strand of NZ_JBHUJB010000079.1, from coordinate 47,669 downwards.
TGTTGGTGACTTATCTGGTGTCCCCTTACTGAAGTTCTCCTCCGAAACTGGCTCTCAAGCAATCCATGCCATACTCGCAGAACCAAACTTTCAGCAACAAAGAGACCAACTCAGTAATACATCGACCTATGACGTAGCCATTATTGGTGGTGGAGTCAGCGGTTTCTCAGCTGCAATGGAAGCCCATAAAGCCGGCTTAAAGTATATCCTGCTAGAAACTAGTGACAGCTTTTCAACCATTAAGAACTTCCCCAAAGCTAAACCGATCTTCACTTACCCCACTGAGATGCGCCCATCCGGAGGAATTCAATACGATGATCCCAAAACACATGTTAAGGAAGGGCTGATTGAAAGCCTCATTGAACAGGTAAGCTCACTGGGCATTGAGACAACCCATGGCCATATCGAAAAGATCGAGAAAGCAAAGGATTCCTTCCTCCTACGGGACACCTCGGGTAGCCAGCAATCTTGGCATGCCTTGCGCGTCATCGTCGCCATAGGCCGTTCAGGTGACTTCAGGAAAATGAATATTCCCGGCGAGCAACTTGATAAGGTAAGTAACCGCCTGCATGACCCAAAAGCATTCACTAACAAGAATGTTCTCGTTGTTGGCGGTGGTGATTCCGCAGCTGAAGCCGCTATCGCACTCGCTGAATCAGGTGCCTCAGTGAGCCTCAGCTACAGGAAAGCTGAACTTACAAGGCCTAAGCCAGAAAACACCGAGAAATTGCATGCACTAGCAGCTCAAGGTAAAGTCTCCCTCTACCTGCCTTCTCACCCTATCAGCATTGATGAAACATCCGTAACCATTGACCATAATGGTTCGGAACAATCATTACCTAACGATAATGTTTTCGCCCTCATCGGCAGAAATCCACCACTCACATTTTTTAGAAAGAGTGGACTAGAAATCGCTGGTGAACGCACCACCAAATGGTGGATTACCATCATTCTATCACTCCTCTTCTGTACTTGGCTCTATCACTGGAAAAAAGGCATTCTTCCTGGTTGGGATCCAGCAAGTCTTGTAAACTGGATCTCAGGGCTAAACTCAAGCCTCCAGTCTGCAGCAAGCGACACTAGCAGCTTTCTATACACCCTAAAAACGTCAGCTAGCTCGAGGTCTTTCTACTACAGTCTAGCATACTGCCTCTGTGTAAGCATATTCGGATTCAGACGAATCAAGAGACGCAATACTCCCTATGTGACCCGCCAGACCATCACACTGGCCCTTATTCAATGGATTCCTCTCTTCCTTCTCCCAGAACTTATCCTCCCGTGGATGGGCCGAATCGGTGCATTTGATTCAGGTCTTGGACTTTGGTTTGCTAACACCTTCTTGCCTGGAGAGAGCTACTGGAGAGCTTATGGTTTCATCCTAGCCTGGCCATTAGCTGTCTTCAACTGGTTTACGGATGCTCCAATATGGGGCTGGCTCATTCTTGGGGCGATTCAAACTTTCATCCTTATCCCAATCATAGTGAGACGTTGGGGTAAGGGTGCATATTGTGGTTGGATCTGCTCATGTGGAGCATTGGCCGAAACCATGGGTGATCAGCAAAGGCATAAAATGCCGCATGGTCCTCTAGCTACAAAACTCAATATGATCGGCCAAGTCTTCTTGCTCTTTGCAAGCGTCGTCATGCTATTGCGGATCATTGGATGGATTCTGCCAGATGGAAATTTCTTTGCCTCTGGATTCAAATTTCTTGCGGATGGCGCCCCCCTTCCTGGAAAAGATGGACTTCCCCTTCTAAGCTACAACTACTTTGTCGATCTCATTTTTGCTGGGATCTTAGGTGTTGCTTTCTATTTCCACTATTCTGGTCGCGTTTGGTGCCGCTTCGCGTGCCCTCTTGCCGCTCTCATGCACATCTACGCACGCTTCTCTCAATTCCGAATTTTTGCCGACAAAGACAAATGTATTTCCTGCAATGTCTGTACCTCAGTTTGCCACCAAGGCATCGATATCATGAACTTTGCCAATAAAGGTAAAGCCATGGAGGATCCCGAATGTGTACGTTGCTCAGCCTGCGTCCAACAATGCCCAACTGGCGTCCTCAGTTTCGGAAGAATCAACGAAAAGGGAATTCCGTTCCTAGACTCGCTTCCCGCCTCTCCAGTTCAAATCAAGGAACTTGACGAGAAACGTAAGAAAAATTCATAGAAAATTCGACCTACTGAAAACCAAACTATGGCCATCACGCTCCACTTTTTTCTTATTCTCTACTTACTATGTAGCTTGATCCTCGTCCTCTACGGCTTCCACCACTACTTCATGCTCGCTCTCTTCTTTCGAGCTCAGAAAAAAATTAAACAGCACAACCAAGCCGTTGAGAATCTAACTCTCTCATCTGATTCGCTGCCAGAAGTTCTCACTCAGATTCCACTCTATAACGAATTTAACGTCGCAGAACGAGTGATTCGAGCTGTCGCTGCCATAGACTACCCAAAAAATAAGCACTTCATTCAGGTACTCGATGACTCAACTGATGAGACTTCACAGCTCGTAGCTCACATTGTTGAGGAGCTAAAAAAGCAAGACTATCAGATAGAACACATCAGACGACCTAACAGAGAGGGTTATAAGGCTGGTGCACTTGCCTACGGACTAGAACGTAACAACTCCCTCTTTGTGGCTATTTTTGATTCCGACTTTGTCCCACCTGCTGACTTCTACACCCGCACCCTCCCACACTTTGCAGCTGATAAAGGAATTGGACTCGTCCAAGCCCGCTGGGGATTTCTCAATGAAAATGCGTCAGCATTCACCAAAGCCCAAAGCGTTGGCATTGACGGTCACTTCGTCATCGAGCAAGTCGCTCGCTCATATAACGACTACTTTTTGAATTTCAATGGAACCGCTGGAGTCTGGAAACGTAGCGCTATCAATGACGCAGGGGGGTGGAATGCAGACACCCTCACTGAAGACCTAGACCTATCTTATCGAGCCCAGCTCAAAAACTGGGAAATCCATTACCTACCAGACCTTGTAGTTCCAGCTGAAATCCCGCCCAGCTATGCAGCATTCAGGTCACAACAATTTCGATGGGCAAAAGGCTCCATCCAAACTGCGGTCAAGATGCTGCCACGTGTATGGGAAGCTGAGATTCCATTACGTCAAAAGGTAGAAGCCACATTTCATCTTACCCACTATTGTTTGCACCTCTGTATGCTCCTGCAGGCGATCCTGGGCCTACCTCTGGCTTTGAGTGCGTCAAACCCATTTGGAGATTTCGTAATTAGCTGGTACATCATTCCACTAGCTCTTGCTATGTTAGGACCTAGCCTTCTCTACCTCACAGCAGAAATCTGGGTTCATCAAAAACGTTTCTGGCTCTTCTTCACACGACTCCCAATGCTCCTTCTTATTGGCTTTGGTATATGTTTCTCAAATGCTAGAGCGTGCCTTGAAGGACTTATTGGTGTTAGCTCCCCATTTGTCAGGACCGCTAAAACTGGTGATGGCACCATTAAATACACACATAAAAACAAGTATATGCCAGTCATTGAACTGAGCTTAGCTATCTACGCATTCACGACAGCAATAAGCTATTCCGTCAATGGACTCCCCGGTGCTGCCCCCTTCTTTTTCCTCTACGCCGCAGGATTTCTCTTACTAAGCACCAAGAGCATGCAAGAGATGAATCAAAGTGCAAAAGCATGAAGCTTCCTCGCAACATCGCTTGGTGTTTTTCTATCAGCCTATTGCTGATAGCTGCATGTGTATATGGCCAAGTAACCACAAACTTTGACTCAACGGGTACTGCGAGAATGCTTCTCGCTGCACTAATGGGCTTCCTAGGCTTAGCTTCTGTGTTCCTCTTTCCTAACACACTCTCTCCTAGAAGCCGTCTCGCATGCATACTGATTCCAGCCATTGCCGTCAGGCTATTAGTGTTCCCATCTGCTCCATCTGATGACATCCACCGATATCTTTGGGAAGGAAAACTCCTTCAGCTAAACGCCGACCCCTATGAAGTACTAGCTAATGACCCAATAAGGGCTCCATACAAAGATGAGCATTGGCAGCTCATGAACCATAAAGACCAACCGACTGCTTATCCCCCAGTCGCCCTGTGGACATTTAGCATGATCAACCAATTCGGCTACAGCACGTGGGCCTACAAACTTTTCTTTACGGTTCTGGATCTGGCTCTCATTGCCTGCATTTTGGCTCTCCTCTACGCCATGGGCCGACCTCTGAAGTGGATTGGGTTCTATGCCCTCTCACCTATCAGCTTTCTATCTTACTCGGCGGAAGCTCACTTTGACATACTCATGGTGGCAGCATTTATCCTAGCACTGCTAGCCTACACAAAGAAATGGTGGATCACAGCTGGCATTGCTTTGGCGATGGCGTTCCACTTCAAGCTAGTCATTGCTATCCTATTTCCAATCTTACTCTGGCGTAGCCCATTTCGCATGTGGATCGCTCTTGCCATTGCAGGGCTTATTCCCATTGCTCTGTTAGCCCCCCAATTTACATCAGCAATAGCAGCGACGATACACTTCGGCTCTGTTGGTAGTTTCAATGGTCCAATCTACCAACTATTACAATACGTACTGCCTGACACCCTCATCGATCAGCCGCAACGTCTTATCATCAACTCTCTCACAGCGATTCTGTTCCTAATGTGCTGGAGCTATTTCATGTGGCAATTTTACAAACAAAAACTCTCTGTACTGGATACAGCTGTAGCTGTATTAGGAAGTTTCCTGCTACTGTCTCCAATCATTCACTTCTGGTACTTGTGTTGGATATTGCCATTGGTGGCATTGAAACCTTCAGCACATTGGCTATCACTAAGCATTAGTTTTGCTCTCTACTTTCTGGTTTGGCAGCAGCTTGAGCAAATGGGATCTTGGCAACTTCCCATCGCAGCAAGGTGGCTCTTCTGGCTTCCTTTCTTTATTCTAACCCTGTGGCATCTCATCGGCACCAAGGGCTACGCACACTCGCGTGTCGCAGCACCACAAACGAATTCCCCACCCACATTCGGTCTCGTCATTCCAACCAAGAACCCCGGTCTCGCTCTATCTCGCGCCCTAGAAAGTATCTCCAAGCAAAGCATACCCATACATGAAGTGATTCTATCAGACGCCCAATCAGATTCACTCGCCACTCAAGGTCTCGAGAACTGTAACATTATCCAATCCCCGGCTTCACGTGGTCTGCAAATTAAAAATGGTGTCGAAGCTGCGCGGTCAGAATGGATTATTATTCTCCACGCCGATGCACAACTCCCACACAATGCTCTCAAGGTGCTACGCCGGGCCATCGAACATTCACCCAACCTTGTAGGTGGCTGCCTCGGCCAACGCTTCGACACAACTAGCTGGAAACTTCTCTTTATAGAACTCCTCAATGAGTCACGTGCCCTCCTGGCTTCCACTAGCTTCGGCGACCAAGCACAGTTTCTTCATCGCCAAACTGCACTCTCCAACGGCTGCCTATCAGATCAATCACTCATGGAAGATATCGAACTCAGCGACAGACTCAAACCCTTAGGTGACATTCTCTACCTCGGTTCTGAAGTCAGAGTCTCAGCAGACAAATGGAGAAGACATCCATTCTGGAAGCGTTTTACTCTCATTCTCAAATACTTTGTCCGCTACCGGCTGAGGCTATGGCATGATGCCAATAAAAGAAAGCAACTCGCTGAACAACTCGTACTCGAATACTACAGCGCCACGCACAAATAAATAGCCATGTAAGTCTCCCTACATGGCCAGCTACTTATAAAGTTTCACTCACTATCACTATCGGCGCCTGCGTAATAACAAACTCAGCCCACCAAGTCCTAACAATGAAATGCTAGAAGGCTCTGGAATAGCAGTAAATGCAGCATAAAGGTTAGAAATCTCAGCATTGCTTAACGCCGTGTCGTAAGAAGCCACACCATGCATATCACCTGTGGCCACGTCAGTGGTACCATTCGACCTAGCACCTAACATTCCAAGTCCACCATCCATTCGCCAGTTGGTTTTACCTGTATCAGTTTCGACATACGCACCGTCTAAGAACAAATCAATCGTACCACTATTATTACGGCGAAAAACCACATGCACATCTTGGTTGAATACAGAATCCGCATTGAATGAATAATCAGCAAAACCTTCCCATGTTATTCCAAACTTGCCTGTGTTGTTCCATTGCTCGAGCTTGAATTGATTTTTTTCATTTCCGGGTGACCATCCAGTCACTGTCGCAATCGATAATGATGGGCCCGAATCAGCAAAGTTGATGATAAATTCCACTGTCGATCCATCAACGGGCTTACCGCCTAATGCGTCCAATTCACCAAAGTCATAAGCAATACCTGATGTGCCATCGAAGGTGAAGCCAGCACCACCGTTATTACTGACTGTGACATTGCCAGAAGTAGCTGCTGCTGCAACCATCCAGTCGGTGATCGCTGCTTGACTTGCCCCTATGAGGGCTCCGCTAAGAAGTACGAGTAATGAAGGGAATTTATGCGTCATAGTATGATGGGTAGTTAATCTCAGAAAATACCAAGATTTATCACACTAGATCGCCCCCCTACTCGAGGTCAAACACTAAACGCACATTGCCCCGCAGGAGAACCAACTCCTGCGAGGTGACAAAACAATACAAACAACCGAAATTATTTGCGACGGCGTAAAATCAACGCCACGCCTCCGAGCCCAAGAAGCGCGGAAACTGAAGGTTCAGGAATTGCTACAAGTTGCACATCCACTCCTGATCCGTTCACAGAGAGAGCATAGTTACTTGTTGTCGTATCAATCGCCCCAGAGATACCAAATTGACCATTCGTGATCAGTGTCTCGACATCTGTGACAGACACATTGTCCAAGAACATCACAGCAGTGGAATCGGTGTCAAAATTGACAAATGCGTTCGCTGTCGTCGTGAATGCTCCATTCACATTAAGTTGGGCACCGTCAAACAGGTTCACAAATCCACTGTTCCCTGCGTAGGTACGTAGATCGAGGTTGTTCACATTCAAGGTTGAAGCCGTAAGGTTAATCACACTGTTGTTATTCACAGAGCTTGTGCCATTCATGCTCAAGACTGACCCATTAGAGATGTTCACAGTCTGGTTATCATCAACTTCCCAAGCATTGGCATTCACAAAACCACCGTCAACTGTATGCGTAGCCGCATTGCCACCCACACCTCTCAGACGTAAGTTGTTAGTGCCTTGAAGAGTACTACCATTAGTGACAGAAAAGGAGCCACCTCCTTGGAAGTTAAGCCAAAAACCAGCAGTTTGACCATAGTCTCCTCCATTGAGGATAAGCTGGCTACCACCACTGATGGTCAAGTCGCCTCCTGTACCATTGTGAATGGCACTGCCGGAGCTAACTCTGGCATTATCTGTTCCGTCGAGTACTGGAGCCACTCCACCCGTCCAATTACCGGCGTCTGTGAATGTTCCAGACACCCCAGACCAGTCGATCGTCGCCGCACTTCCCCAAAGGGAACTCAGCAGCGCCACAGCAATTACTGATGTTGTCTTTTTCATACTATTATTTTCCATATGTGTTGGGTTTCTTATCTATTTTCCCGAGCTCATAACCCTACTGAACTCTGAGATTGATGACGCATCTCCCCTACTTCTGGGCACAGTGGTGCCAGAGATGTAAGTTATCATCTTGAAATGGGGTGCCTCATTGCCCTCCAATGAGGCACCTAAGAGATGCGCTCCAAGTGAGCGACTAGCGGCGACGACGAAGCACCAGAGCGATGCCTCCTAGTCCAAGTAGTGCCACTGAAGAAGGTTCTGGCACTGCAACAATCTGAATGCCATTGACGGCAGCAAGTGTGCCACCATTTGTAGCATCGTCGAGACCTTCGATTCCTACAACCAAAGTGTCCAATGATACATTTCGAAAGCGTACGTAGTTACCTGAGCTCAAATTGTTTTCAGCTTCGCCCTGAGTAGCCCAACCGCTCTCAGTATAATCACCAACCATGCTCTCGTTTGTGAGGTAAAGTGTTTCACCATTCACATCAAACTTAGTGACACCTGTATTAGAAAAGCCACGTGCACTGTAAATGATCACATCATAGACTGCCCCTACACCTGCATTCAAACCAGTAAATGTGTAGTTATAGGCACCACTAGCATCGGCAAAGTTAGTCATAAAATTATTACCGATAGTCCCGCTAAAGCCAGAAGCTGAAGAATACCAGCCACCTTGTGCCGCTGACTGTGTAATTCCAACACCTGATGAGGCACCTGTATCATCTAATAGATTAGCAATATCTGTACCTGACTTACCCGTACCGTCTCTGCCTAGGGTATTCCAATATCCAGCTAGTTCAGCACCTGCTGTATTGCCTGCTACAGCAACACCGCCTCCAGGTCCACCATCTGTCATATTAATGCTAATCGTTGCAGCTTGCAGACTAGTGCAAGCTCCAATGCATAACATCGTTAAGGTTGTTTTTTTCATAGTTCGATATGTTAGTATATGGTTTGTCGTGTCTTTAATCCCACGAAGCTTCGTGGCATCAAAATGGCTTCACTCTAGGGAGCGGAAAGGGCATTGTGTTTGAAGAGTGCGCGTGCCTCTCGGTCAGTAATGGCCCCCTCAATAATGAATAATTCGTCGAGAGAAATATCGAGGTAAGGCCCCTCCTCGTAATCACGTCCAGCGGCACCTGATAATGTTGCCCCCAACACCATCGGCGACTTCTCCTTCGTATCAATGTGCACCTGCCCCAATGGGTCTCTATCAATGGGACTGTGGAAAGCCGGCTTGATGTTCGCAACTTGACCATCAACAAAAAGCTTCATCCTCGGCATCTTCTCAGAGTTGCTCTCCCCTGCGTAAACCACCACGATATGGTGCCATTGGTTATCATCGAGCACCAATCCAGGTGCGAAGTACCAAAATCCACCGAAACTCAGATTAAGCATCGGGTATCGCCCAGCAGATGGATCCATGTGTATCGTCCACTTGTTATTCTCTGTGCTATCAGCCGAGCCAGAAGATTGACGCCCCCAGCCAAGAATCATTTTCTGATTGGTTACATCGACTTGCCTCCGCATTGCTGGCAACTTCATCCAAAACGCCACCGTTCTGGGGGCATCTCCTAAAATACCTTCCCAATTCGTCTCCAAGAAGCAGCCGCCATCTAACTGCAATGCACGACCGTGAACTCCTGAACGTAAGTTCGGCTCACGGCGAGAACCTGCAGACGGACCATTCAGCCTATACTCAAGTGCATCCATTCCCACAATTTGATTAGTCTCAACAAGCTCCTCCGCATCATCAAAGGACCAATGCATGTGAGGTAATGAGTCCGGCAATTGCGTGATAAACCGTTCCGGTGCAAGTGCCACATCTTCTAGAGCACCAGAGAACCGTACTCTTTTTGCTTGGCTTTCCTTGAGTGTCACCTGTTGTTCTTCTCCACTTAATGAAGTCACAGCAACCGCACCTTCAAAAACATGCACCTCATCATTATCTCTAGGATGAGCTTGAACCCCAAAGCGTGTACCGAGATCCACAACCTCAAATTCGCGCGTCTTTACAGTGAATCCCACTGCCTGCTTCGGCACATCAAACCAAGCAATCCCAGATTCCATGAAAAGTCTGTCCGAATCCTGTAAGGTAACATCCGCTGGAGCAGTTAAAATAGATCGCACACCTGATGCAAACTGAAGCTCGATGGTTCCTTGGCTTATCTGAAGTCTTGAAAATTGCCTCAGCTCCAAGGATTCAGTGTCCACCTCTCCACCTTCATGAGTCAGGGTATAGAGCGTGCCTGGCGCCGCAGCAAACTGAGTTGGTCCCTCACTATCCCAGCGGATGGCATACATCTTCAACACAATCAATGTACAGAGAATGACCGCTGCGGCCGACATCGCAGCAACCTTGAGTGCTTTGACGCGCTGACGCTTCAGTCGTGACTCAGCCAAACCTTGAATCGGCGCCGCAGGACTCACACCCGAGGATGATCGTGAAAGCCGATACTCCAAACCTTGGTGCATCACCATGTAAGAATAATAAATGCGCCGCGCTTCAGGATTTGCTAACAACTCATCATCCAGATGCTGAAATTCTTCCTCGCTGATTGATCCGTCAATCAATGCCTGGATTCTCTCCTCTAATGGCTTCATGACTCAGCCCTCCCCTCGTTTTGCATTCCACCAAACCCATGCTGAAGCCCCTTCTCAATACACTTGCGCAGCGTCGCACGTACCCTGTGCAGGGTCACATATAAAGAGGACTCACTACGACCGACCGACGCAGCATACCGCGCCAAACCATCAGCACTCATATAACGCTGATTTACTAGCTCACGGTGGCTCTGGCGTAACTTGCCCATACATTGCTCGAGCAAGTGCAAACGCGTGCTCGTATCAGGAATGGCCTCCGCAGTCTCCGTGCCCATCACCTCGATCAACTCATCGCTAAAAACTAACCAATTGCCCCGCTTATGTTTTTTCAAATGCGCGAGGATCTCAAAACGCGCAATCGTGAACGCCCAAGCCCGAAAATTTGTCCCAGGTGTGAATTCACTTTGCTTCGTCCAAATCGTTAAATTTGTTTTCTGCAACACGTCTGCCACGTCCGGACTACCAGGCATTTGGGTAATAATATAGGCCCACAGATCAGCCTGGTGCTCAGTCAATAGACTCACCAGTGGCGCTGCTTGGGGGATGGAGGATTCATTAGACATTAGGCCATTGTACTTAAACACAGCACAAACTCACAAAGCTTAACAAAAAAAGTTTCCCCCTCACCTTTTTCACCAAAAACCCACTCCCATGTGCCCTCCAAACTGAACGCTTTCAGAGCACAGACCCGCCATTCTAATACGTCGACATCAACACGAATTAGGCAGATTCTTCAGTCTCACATGCACAACTCCCCCCACCTATAATCTCATATCATGCTCACACTTGCTGTCTGCGGCTGCGGATCTCGCGCCAGAACATACTCAAAAATTGCCACTCTCATGGCCGACCGCTACCAGGTGGTAGCTGGTGCCGACCCTGTTGCCGAACGTGTCGACGCGCTGCGTAACATCTCTGAAAACCCTGACTTCCGTGGCTTTGATTCTGCCGAGGCTCTGCTTGCTCAACCAAAACTTGCGGACCTCATGGTCATTGGCACCCAAGATAATTACCACTTCGAACCTGCAAAAATTGCTTTAGAGAAAGGCTACCACCTGCTCCTCGAAAAACCCGCCGCGCAAAATGTCGACGAAGTCATCGCTCTCGCCAGACTCGCAAAAAAATATGACCGTAAAATCGTCCTCTGTTTTGTCCTTCGCTACACCCCATTCTACAAAAAAATCCACCAACTGATCCAAGAAGGAGCACTCGGAGATGTCATTTCACTCAATGCCAGTGAAGGTGTAGAACCCTTCCACCAAGCACACTCGTTCGTTCGTGGACATTGGAGTAAATCCGAAGACTCCACCCCCATGATCATTGCCAAATGTAGCCACGACCTCGACATCATTTCCTGGTTAGTCAATTCACCCTGCAAGTCGGTCAATTCCTTTGGTGGCCTCCAACACTTCAACAGCGAGAACGCTCCAGAGGGCGCGGCCTTACGCTGCGGCGATGGGTGCCCGCATGCTCAAACTTGCACCTACTCCACTGAGAGATACTTCACAGACCGCGAGCGTTGGTTACAGATGATTTACCCAGATCCCGAAAACATCGTAGAGTCCGAAGTCCGTGAGTGGTTCAAGACCGCTCCTTGGGGCCGCTGTGTCTACCACTGTGATAACGACGTCGTGGACCACCAAATCGTAAATATGGAATTCGACAATGGCACCACCGCATCCCTCACCATGACCGCCTTTGATTCAGGACGCCACCTCCAACTTTTTGGCACCAAAGCCTCACTGCGTGGCGGTGACACTGTCAAAGCAGAACACGAGTGCGATATCGTACTGCGCCATCACAAATCAGGTGACATCGAAAAAATCACGCTCGATCCACCAGAAGCAGCTGAAGGCTACCAAGGCCACGGTGGCGGTGACTACGGCCTCATGGACCAACTCGATCACATCATTCACGGCTCCGCCGACCAATCTTCACTCATCGAATTTGCGATTGAAGGACACCTCATCGGCTTCAGAGCTGAGGAGTCCAGACTCCAACAAGGAAAAACTCTCGCAGTCCATTAAAGAGCGCTTTCCCCCTACTCTCATGTGCCCGTCATTCACACGCACTCGCACCGGTGTGTGGGCGGGCGACATACCTCCGCCCACCCAACAGCAAAGCTGAAACACCAGCTCTGCTTCCTGCCTAATACCATTGATCGAAACGGAATGGACGAATGATCGGAATGAGCTTGCAGAATATCAAGGCGGAGTGAAGGCGTCCCGCACGCGCGGGACAACTGAATGACAACGATGATATTAGGCAAGATAATCCGATACACTCTGAAATCGCGCAGCGCAAAATCACAAGACTTTACCAAACTCCATTCGTCTATTCCGAGTCGAGAGATGGTATAAGGTGCTGCCCTAGGTGTAGACAGTCACAGGACCAACACCCGTGATTCCCTGCACACTGCGGAGCTTACGCACCGCTTTTTTCACAAGTTCTACCGCCTCGTCCGTCTCCTCTCGACTGGTTAGTATCGAGAAGGAAATGCGCAGGCTGCTCTTGGCACGCTTGGCATCGATCCCCATCGCTGTCTGAACGTGTGACGGCTTCTGCTTGCCAGTCATACATGCCGACCCCGCAGAACACGCCATCCCGTATTCATCCAGCAAAATAAGCAAGCCTGCAGCCTCACAGCCATCAAAGGCCAGATGCGAAGTATTCTTCGTGCGAAATTCAATGGAGCCATTCACATGCACCCCCTCGACTTCCTCCAGCAGCCGCTTCTCAAAATGATCACGTAATGCTCCCACACCTGAATGCCCATCCGTCTCAAGCCGTTCTTGCATCATCGCAGCCGCCTTACCCAAACCGATGATCGAAGCCACATTCTCAGTCCCACTACGACGGCCAGCCTCTTGCCCACCACCAAAAAGAAGCGGCTCAAATCTAACTCCCTTGCGAATATACATCGCCCCCACCCCTTTGGGTGCATGAAACTTATGCCCAGAGAGAGAGAGAAAATCGACCTCTGAAGCATGCACATCCACCGGTGCTTTCCCCACCGCTTGTATGGCATCAGTATGGAATGGCACTCCCTCCTCCCGCGCCAGGCGCGCCGCTTCTTCAATAGGCTGAATCACACCCGTCTCATTGTTCGCCCACATCAAGGTCGCAAATCCAACATCAGCTCTGGCCATGGCATCCGCCCAAGCCGCCAAGTCTAAACGCCCAGATGCGTCCACGCCCACCCGCTCAATCACATACCCCTGCTTCTCCAAATGTTCACAAACCCGCAAAATCGAACTGTGCTCAATCTGACTCGTGACCACCCGCTTACCCACACCCACCGCTTTCGCCAATGAAAACAAAACCGCATTGTTCGACTCCGTGCCACAACCTGTAAAAAAGACCTCGTCAACATCCGCGCCTATCAACTGGGCCACCCGCTCACGCGCCAGCTCAATAGCACGCTTCACCGCCTTGCCCGCACGATACCCACTCGATGGATTATAACATTGCTCACTTAAGTACGGCATCATCTCCGCCAATACCTCCGGGTGCACCTGCGTTGTCGCATTCGAATCAAGGTAGATCATAACCACATCCTATGCAGCGATCTGAAAGAATGCTACCGCGAATTACCTCTATTCTGGCCTATATTTTCCTTAAAGTTTGATTGGATGATCGGGAAATCCACGCTTATCTTGCCGCCAAGCAACACGATAGCCATATGATCACATTGACTCAATCCGCCATTAAGGAACTCAAAAACCTCCTCAGCAAAAAAAATGCAGCTCCCGGAACGGGCCTTAGACTCTCCGTCCAACGCGGTGGATGCGCTGGCATGCAATACGTCATGGAGGTAGACGCAGCCCACGATGGCGACGAGACTGTTGAACAAGATGGCGCCGTCGTCCACGTCTCGCCCGATTCATTTGAATACCTCAAGGGCTGCCACTTGATCTACGAGTACTCACTCTCAGACTCAGGATTTAAGGTCCAAAACCCCAATGCCTCGCGTTCCTGTGGCTGCGGCACCTCCTTCGAAGCCAAAGGTGAAGAGGGAACCTACGACCCTGCAAACGATTGTAAATAATCGCGACCACCATTCGTATCTGTCGCCGTGACGCGTAAAAAAGAAGATGACTCGCTAGTCGCACGTATTCTCAGAAAGAAACCACCACACTTTTGGTGGTTTCTTGTGAATACTGCAGCTTTTTGCCTAGCCGTCTGGAGTTGGGTCTTCTTCCTCGAAGTTTTTGGGAACCCGCACCTCCCCCAAAACTATGCCTTGCTTGAAAAGCTTGGCCGCCACCAAGAAACCAAGGCCTTCGATCCGCTCACTGCCCCCAGTGGAGCCGCCCACGGACCACGCACCCTCTACAAAAAATATTACAACCTCAACACCGAGGACTTCAGCCTGCTCAATCAAGAACTCAAGCGCGTCTACGTAGGGAACTATAAGGACACCACCTACAACACCTACATTCAGGGCCAATACCGCGTCCTTAATACTAGGACACTCAACCAAGACGATTTTATTACCTCAGGCATCGCAATCCAAGCCCAAGCTTTGGTCCAACCCGACGCATTTCATCCCCCCACTCCCTACCTCGTTCTCGTAGAATGGATCCTCCCAAATGCTCCGGCTAGTGCCGCGGACGCCTACCAGTTAGGTGATGTGATTGAGTTCAATAAGAACCCACATTTCCCCTCCATCATCCACGCGCTGCGTGTGCCTCGCCCCGGTGACGAACCCCTTATTGCTCTTACCTGCGTCCCCCTCGCCTACGAAGACAAAATCAAAGCTCCGCGCAGCAAGCCATTTTCTATCACCCCACCTGAAAGGCTGAACCTCAAAGGCACTTTCCCCATTTTTACTCAAAACCAATAACTGCTAGTCCTCCGTGACTATGCACCTACCTACACAACGATGAAACTCATCTCATGGAACGTCAATGGCATCCGCGCTGTCCTCAAAAAAGGCTTCGCTGAATGGTTCGCAGATATCCAACCCGATATCCTCTGCCTCCAAGAAACTAAAGCAAGAGCCGAGCAAGTCGAGCTACCACTCGAATTCGCAGGCTACCACCAATTCTGGAATGCTGCTGAAAAAGCTGGCTATTCAGGCACACTCATCCTCAGCAAAGATAAACCCATCTCTGTCACTAATGGCATTGGCATCGAGGAACACGATACCGAAGGGCGAGTAATCACAGCGGAATATCCGGACTTCTACCTCGTCACAGTTTACACACCCAATGCACAGAACGAACTCAAGCGCCTCGACTACCGCATGCAATGGGATAAAGACTTCCTAGCTTACTGCAAAGACCTCGAATCCACCAAACCAGTCATCTTCTGCGGGGACCTCAATGTCGCGCACCAGGAAATCGACCTCGCACGCCCCAAAGCCAACCGCAAAAGTGCCGGCTTCAGTGACCAAGAACGCGCTGGCTTTGATAACATCGTCGAAGCCGGATTCATCGATACCTTTCGCCACTTCCACCCCGACACCGAAGGTGCCTATTCCTGGTGGAGTTACCGGGCTGGCGCACGCGGCAAGAATGTTGGCTGGAGAATCGATTACTTCTGCACCTCCGCATCCCTCACTCCGCAACTCGCATCAGCAGAAATTCTCTCTGACGTCCTTGGCTCAGACCATTGCCCCGTCACTCTCACCCTGAAGTGACGCCCGCATAGCGTACGCACCTATGCCTGCGCACGCTGCCTCACAGCTTCATAAAGGCAAACTCCAGTGGCCACAGACACATTGAGACAATCAACCTTGCCCGCCATTGGAATACCTATCAATAAATCACAATTCTCTTCAGTAAGTCGACGCAAGCCCGGCCCTTCTGCCCCCATGACAATACCAACCGGGCCTTTGAGGTCCATATCGTAGAGCGTTTGATCGGATTTATCGGAGGTGCCTATCAGCCAAACCCCATGATCTTGCTGAAGTTTCTTCATCGTGCGCGCAAGGTTAGTCACGCGCACAAATGGGACATTTTCGGCCGCGCCCACTGCCACCCTCTGCGCTGTCTCAGTTAAGCCAACGGACTTATCCTTCGGTGCAATCACCAAATCCACTCCCGCTCCATCCGCGGTGCGCAAAATTGCTCCTAAATTGTGTGGGTCCTGAACACAGTCTAAGACCAAGACAAATGGCACTGCGCTTCTTTCTAAGATCCCATCAATTGCATCCTCTCCTTTGACGAGTCCTCCGCCGCCCTTACCTCGCACGTGCTTGTTATCGCGTGCCTCTACTGGCCCTCTTCTCTCCTTTGCTCGTTTGCGCATGCCCCTCCTTACCCCATGCTTCTGATGCGGGCAAGCTCGACTATGCATTGCGCAAGCGCGAGATTGCGCTACCCTCTCGCCATGGCCATCCCTGTCTTTATTAAACTCCTTCCTAAACTTCTCCCAGCTGCAAAGCTCGCCTACGAACACCGCGATAAAGCCGTCACACTCTACAAAAATATCCAAAATTGGCGGAATAAAGAAAAGGCCAACAAACCACTCGTCATCGAAGCCCGTGAAAACCTCACCACCGAGGAACAATTCGATGAACTCCGCACCATGATCTCCCAACGCGATGACATTATCACTGAGCAATCAGACCTCCTCGCCAAGCTCGCGAACGACCTCAGCGAACTCAGCACACTTACCGACCGGCTGCGACGTCGCTCAATGTGGTTGATGCGCGGAATCTACCTCGTCATTATCATTTCTGTCATCCGCTGGCTCATGTGATCCCCGCCTAAGAAAAAATGCCCCAAAGCAGCTCCCATCCCTGCGCCACCCAACACGCGTATTGTGTCATCATCAGCATTTTTTGAGAGTATTTCTAGTGAGATTTTGTATCCATTTAGGTGATTAGAGTAGGCTCTACTCGACAACACCCCAGCTACCACACCAACTATGAATCGCTACCACACCACAATTTCTATGGTGCTCGCTCTGCTGTGCACGACTTCAGCAAAGCCCACAGACCCGATGCAAGAGTCTGCCAAGCACCTCCTCAATGTCACTGAAAACTCCATCTATTCCCCCTCCCCCGCTACCCCTAAAAACCAATGGGAATACGCACGCGTCGCAGCCACCTATCCAAACGA
The DNA here is from genome assembly GCF_042683245.1 of Rubritalea tangerina. Lineage (NCBI taxonomy): Bacteria > Pseudomonadati > Verrucomicrobiota > Verrucomicrobiia > Verrucomicrobiales > Rubritaleaceae > Rubritalea > Rubritalea tangerina. The sequence goes on along the minus strand of NZ_JBHUJB010000079.1, from coordinate 30,481 downwards.
CGCGGGGATGTATCCACTCCTTGCTGGTGATGCCCAGATCATAGGTGACAGCCCCCAGTACAGCTACGACCACGACATCATCCAAGGTTGGAATAACCCAAATGACAGCCTCCAATGGCAACTAGGCCCCGCTAAATTTCATGCCACATACGATGTCTACGCCCACTACAAAGGACACGGCAACTTCATCGGCAATACCTTTGCTGTAAAAATCGGCACGAAACAGCTCAGGGCGAAAGTCGAAGATACCTCAGGTAAATTCAAAGGCCTAAAGATCGGCTCCATCAGCCTCAATCGTGGGGACACCCCCACTGTGCAACTGAGTGTTACCAAACTCAATGCCACAGCAGAGCTCTTCGATTTTAAAGCCCTAGAAATTGTTCCTAACAAATCTCAACACCGCTGGTTCGACCCAGCCAGATCCACCTGGCGTACTGACATCCCCAGCTATCTCAGATACGGCGCAAAAACCCCCGACACTGCCCCACCTGCGCACCTCATCAAAGACGGCCCAAAAGGCTACGCTATTGTCACCACCGAGGCCATCACCCAAAATTCAAAGGAACTCGCGCACTTTATCGCTCACAAAAATTCCCTCGGTTACAATGCCTTCACTGTCACCGAAAAAGACTTTGGTGGAGGCAAAGGCATTGATGCTTTCCACAATATCCGCACTTGGCTGCGCAGCAACTATCAAAAACGTGAGATCTTCTACGTCCTCTTCATCGGCAACCCACGCCCCGACTCTGGAGATATTCCTATGGCGGCCATCGAAACCGATGTCACAGAAGTGAAGAAAAAAGTGGCTGCGGGTGAACACGTCCATGCCGGCAGACCATCTGACTTCCTCTACATGGATCTCGATGGCCCAAACGTCGACCTCAACAAAGACAATAAATATGGAGGCAAAGATGACTACCACGCCACCGACGGTATCAATACCGTCTGGGATGTCCTTGTCGGTCGTATCCCCTACTACGGAGAAGATAGCAAGTGGGGTAAATACACAGACCTCGATGCAATCCTACGAAAAACCATCAACTACGAAAATGCGACATACGCTGAACTCCTCGAACGCTACCAATTCGAAGTAGATGGCTTCACCATGAGCGGCCATCTCGTCGAGTGGGGTGGCTTCACCTACTATACCCGCGAACAACTCTACTCAGGCCTGCTTACTCTCGACCACTTCTCCTGGCAAAATAATAGCTTTATGGATCAGTTCGCCACAGGTGTCTTGCGCTCCGGTGGTCACGCAAACCCCACATTCATCGAGTCAGGCGTCACCAGTGGCTGGCTAGCAAACAGAGTTCCTCCGAAAGACACGCTCAATGTCGTCGCCGAATACGGAGGCTGCGATTGCGGCCAACCCGAACACCCAATGAATATGGTCTACATGCACCTGCGCAAAGGTGCCATTACCGCCATTGGTGCCACCCGCTCCATTGCCAGCGTCGGAAGTCATGGTCCACTCGTGCGCCCTAACACATTTTCAAATATCAGGTCTACCTCTCTCGTTCGCGGCCATTCCATTGGCCAAATCCACTGGACGGCACTCGCTAGAAACCGACGCATCCCCAATGGGGGTGCCCACCTCTGGAACCTCTACGGCGACCCCAGCATTGTGCCCTACCCACAAGCACTCTCTCCTAAACGCGCCCTCACTGTATTCCCTTCTCACGACATCCGTCACTACCACCAACAAGGCACTGCACCAGCAGAGTCATTCCACTTCGACTACGACATCCACAACCCTCTAGATTTCGCCCAAAACTACTCTATCACGTGCAAACAAGATTGGGTCTCGATCAAGGAAAGTCGTAGCGGCTCGATTCCAGCAGGCTCTAAACTTACCCTCCACACAGCCTTCAATGCCAGAGCCTACCAACTCCCCGCCGGCACCCATAAAGCTCAATTCGAAACCAAAGTCGGGCCAAACCAGATCACCCGTACCATCGAATTCACCGTCTACTCTCCCACCACAACACGTAATCTCACATTCGCTGAACAAAATGAGGGCCTTCTCATTCCCTCCAAAATGGAAAAAAAACAATACCCACTCTACTCAGGCGAAAGACGCTCAATCTTCCCCAACCTCGTTGACCGGACACTCTGCCTCGAAGTCATGCCCGATGGCCAAATCACGGGCAATACCACCCTCCTCCAAGGCAATGGATTTAAACTTCATGTCAACCCCAGCGACCAAGCACTCCACCTCAGTTGGACACCCCACCCATTTGGAGACTATGCCTGGAACTATCGCTATTATGACATCAACTTAGATGGCTCTAACACACTTAAAATTAACGGCAGAAACCCACTCAAAGCCAAACAATGGAACCAAATCACTCTAGTCAGAGGCTACTCTAACAAACGTCTTGCTCTCTATCTCAATGGAGAACTTGAGGGCCATTGCCCACTCCCTCCAATGCTGTACGACCTCTACCGAGCACACATCCCTGCTGGTATTAACGCCGCTATCGATAATGTCACTGCACACCTAGGAGCATGGCAACCTAACAGCATTGCTTCACATTACAAACAAGGCTTTCCAGTCTCAGCACCAAGCCCAAATAACAAGCAAGTCGGAGCCAGCAGACAAGCCACTCTCACATGGCAAATGCCTGAATCCCATCGCTCGTTCCATGACCCGACTTATTACGTCTACATGAGCCCCAACGTGAAAGATGTCGCCGCAAAGCGCCCAGATAAACGCTTTATTATGGGTAAAACCACTGACACCCAACTAAGCGTCAAAGGAAACCTCAAAGCAAACACCACCTACTTCTGGAAAGTCTATGCAGTTTCTCCTGATAGAAAATCTATCAAAGGTGGAGATATCTGGAGCTTCACCACTGGCTCGAAAATATCCGAACAGTTACTCGCCTCCAACCACTTCAACGCTGGCCATTCTTGGACGCGTGGCAAAATCACCGATAAAGCAATCGCAGAATTCAAAACCAATGGCGACGCCATCGTCCAAGAGATTGATAAAAACAAGCTAAGCGGTGGCTACTACAAGCTGACATTCCACGCTAAAACGCACGAGCGTAAACCAACTAAACCCATCCTTCTTAGCTTCCTCGGAGATGGTAAAGAAATATTCACTCACACCGTCGAACTCAATCACCTTGTCGACGATCAGTTAGAAGACTATTTCTCTTTCGACCAATCAGTAGCGCACTTCAAAAAAATTGAAATGAAAATTGCACTACCTGGCAATGGTGGCCGCTGCCCGTATTGGGTCTTTGCTACTAAAGTCGAACTGCACAACAACATCGACCCTAGCAGCATTCCAAACCGCCGACCTGAGTTTATCGAGAAAGACACCGAACTGCCACCGCTCAAGGTCAAAGACAATTCTTACGCCTATGAGTTTAAGAAAATCATTTCAGATGAGAAACCTGACTCACTCGTCTTCCGCAAGATTGAGGGGCCAAACTGGGTAAGCGTCCAATCCAGTGGTCGTATCTTCTCCTACTACGGTGCACCAGCTGAAGCCATCGGAAAACATAGACTCATCGTTGAAGCCACCGATGACAAAGGGCTATCCACCAGAGCCACCTTCACACTCGTCGTGGAGTAAAAATCCATTCCCCCCACGACATTCTATAGATAAAAAAACGGCTAACACCCTCGTGTTAGCCGTACTCAAAAATCTATTCTTTTATCCTGAACTATTCTTCAGTCTCCTCGACTTCTTCGATTTCTTCTTCGTCATCGAAGTCGTCTTCATCAACTAATTCACCATGATCCATGATGAACTTGCGCTTGCGTTGTTCCTTGGGAAGTGGAGACAGCAGCATGCTAACTGCACGCCCCGCAAGACGTGGCTTTTGGTCCAAGTGAGCCATGCCTGTGAGATCTTCAGCTACACGCTTAAGCACTTCAAAACCTAGTTCTTTGTGTGCATTCTCACGACCACGGAACTGAAGTTGTACCTTCACTTTATTCCCCTCATCCAAGAACTTCTCAATCCGAGAGCACTTGAGATTGTAGTCGTGCTCCTCAGTACGCACGCGGAATTTCACTTCCTTAAGCTTTGTCGTCGTCTTCGGATTATTCTTCTTCAGCTTCGACTGTTCGTACTTGTATTTGCCATAGTCACAAACTTTACAAACGGGTGGATCTGCCTTTGCGGCAATTTCCACAAGATCCATGCCGATGCTTTTGGCTTTTGCTACTGCTTCACGCGCGCTCATCACACCGATGAGTTCTCCGCTTTCAGTAACCACACGCACTTTTGGGGCACGAATGTAGTCGTTTACCCGCGTCATATCACGACGACGGTTCTTATATGGCTTCTTTGGCTTTGCTATTGTTTTATCCTCCTATTGGTATTGGTTTGAGCTCTCGATGCGATCTAAAGTGATCGCTCCAAGATCTCGGTGTGAAGATTCTGAATGAATGTATCCAGTGGCTGAGTGCCGAGATTTTCACGATCTCTGTGGCGAACTGATACAGTGTTAGATTCTGCCTCCTGCGCGCCAATGACCAGCATATAAGGCACTCTGTCTAATCTGGCAAGACGAATCTTGGCCCCTAATTTCTCTGATGCCCGGTCCACGCTAACACGCACTCCGATGTCAGCCAGCTTCTTGGCCGCAGCATCCGCATGCTCAATGAACTTATCCGATAATGGCAATACGCGCACCTGCTCAGGTGCCAGCCAAGTTGGGAATTTCCCTTCAAAGTGCTCGATCAAAAGCCCTACGAAACGCTCGAGTGAACCAAATGGCGCTCTGTGAATCATCACCGGACGATGGCGACCATTGTCCGCTCCCACATAAGTGAGATCGAATCGCTCAGGAAGGTTAAAGTCGAGCTGAACAGTTCCCAACTGCCAATCGCGACCTATCACGTCCTTCACAACAAAGTCGATCTTCGGACCATAGAAGGCTGCTTCCCCAAGCTCCACTGTGTAATCCACACCGAGCTTCTCAACAGCTTTCTTCAAGGAAGCTTCAGCTTCATTCCAAACTTCGCGGCTACCCACGTACTTATCAGAATCTGGGTCGGAGAACGAGAGTCGTACCCGGTAATCTTCCATACCCAGCGTGTTGAGTACCTTCTTCACTAGATCGAGGCAGCTGGCCACCTCATCGTCTACCTGTTCAGGGGTGCAGAAAATGTGCGCATCATCTTGGGTAAAGCCACGCACGCGTGTCATCCCTCCAAGCTCACCTGATTGCTCCCAGCGATAGACCGTTCCAAACTCAGCTAGACGCACCGGAAGGTCGCGATAACTATGCTGGTCACTCGCAAAAATCTTAATGTGATGCGGGCAGTTCATCGGGCGCAACATGAATCCCTCAATCGTACCCTCCGCAAGCCCATTCGTCAGAATCGAACAACTCGCATTCTCATCCGCAAGCTTCTCTAGCGTGTCACGCTCAGGAATCGCAGGAAATTGACTTTCCGCATAGTACGGGAAATGGCCCGAAGTACGGTAAAGATCAAGCTTACCAATGTGTGGTGTAAAGACCTGGCTATACCCCTGACGGTCTAGCTCCTTAGTGATGAAGTCCTGAAGTTCACGGCGAATCAACGCCCCCTTCGGCTTCCATAAAATAAGCCCTTGGCCAACGGCTTCATCAATGTGGAATAAGCCCAACTCCTTACCCAGTCGGCGGTGGTCACGCTTCTTCGCCTCTTCAAGCTTTTCCAAATGGTCTGCCAGCTCAGTCTTATTCTTAAAGCAGGTGCCATACACGCGCTGCAGTGATTCGTTGTCTTTATTACCTTTATAAAAGGCGGAAGCCACACTCATCACCTTGAATGCCTTACAGTTGCCAGTGCGACCAACATGAGGGCCTGCACAAAGGTCCCAAAAATCGTTATTCTTAAACAGAGAGATTTCCTCGTCTTCAGGGATGTCGTTGAGCAAATCAACTTTGAATCTAGAGGCCACATCGCGCTCAGAGACCGCTCCTAGGCGCCCACTCTCAGCAAGCTTCAATGCTTCATCACGGCTCACCACAACCTTCTCAAAAGGGGCATTCTCCTTCACCACCTTCTTCATCTCCGCCTCAATCTTTTCAAAGTCGTCAGGCGTAATCCGGTGGTCCAAAGTAATGTCATAGTAAAAACCATTCTCCACTGGTGGGCCGCCAGCCAGCTGAGCATCTGGCCAAATCCGCGTGATTGCCGTCGCTAATACGTGGGCGCAGGAATGACGTAAACGTTCCAGGTCACTCATTTGGTGACGCTCCTCAAGCGATTTTCTCTCTTTGCTGTCTGACATTGCACTGCTTTGAAAACAGCCAGAGCCAACTTTTGCAACTCATTTCTAGCTGAAATCAAGGCATCTTACAGCATTCCCACCCACCCCTCGCTCCTCAGCTCCTCGCAAGCACATCCCACCCGTCCCAAACCACCCATACTCCCCCCACTAAGCCGCCAATTTGCGTATTAATTCGCCCGTGCAGAAAATTACTATTGCAATCTGAGCCGAAATCCCCTTAATTCCGCGTCCCGCGAGTCTGTCCAAATGGTTGTAGGTCCTCTATGGCTGTGTCTCACAGGCACCGCTAGTACTCGCTAGAGGGTAACCCAACCCACTTACTAGACATCATGTCAGAAGAAACGACAAATACTGAAGAACAAACAGCAGAAGAAAAGAAGGCTATCCTTCTTGACCGCTTCGAATTGCCAAACCGCGTCATCAAAGACGAGGACACCGAGACTGATACCTATGCTCAATTCACTGCCGAGCCATTCGAGCGTGGATTTGGCCACACTATCGGTAACTCACTCCGCCGCGTGCTCCTCTCATCACTCGAGGGCGCAGCTATCACATCTGTACGTATCGCAGGTGTCCAACACGAATTCTCCAGCCTTGCTGGCGTTGTCGAAGATGTTACTGACATCATCCTCAACCTCAAGAAGGTAAAGTTCAAACACCACGACAAAGAACCACGCGTTCTTAAACTCCAAGTTGAGAAAGAAGGCGTTGTCACCGCTGGTGATATCCAAGACGACAACATCTACGAAGTCGTTAATAAAGACCAAATCATCTGTACCCTCGACCGTAAAACCAAGTTCGACTGTGAATTTGAAATCAAGGTCGGCCGTGGCTTCAATACCGGTGACGAAAACAAGCGCCCAGACATGCCTATCGGCGTCATCGCTATCGACTCCATTTTCTCACCTGTGACTCGCGTGAAGTACTCCGTCGGTCAAACACGTGTGGGTCAAATGACTGACTTCGACAAGCTCGTACTCGATGTATGGACTGACGGCCGTGTCTCTCCTCCTGACGCACTCCTTCAGGCATCCGCCATCCTTCGCCACCACCTCGACGCATTCGTTAACTACGACGATGATGCTGTCGAATTCGAATCTGCACAACCAGAGCAGAGCGAAGAAAACGCTGCGCTTAAGAAGCTTCTTAACATGAGCGTCAACGAAATCGAACTCTCTGTCCGTGCGGCAAACTGCCTCAACAACGCGAACATCACTTCCGTTGGCCAGCTCGCCATGAAAACAGAAGCTGAGATGCTCAAATACCGTAACTTCGGTAAGAAATCTCTCAATGAAATTAAGGACAAACTCGTCGAGCTCGGCCTCGGTCTCGGTATGTCCTTTGATCCTTCTCTCCTTACAGGACCTATGCCATCCGTGGCTGCTCCTCGTCTCGGAGTGGAAGAAGAAGCACCGGTGGGTCTCGCTGACCTCATCGCGCAGAACCTTAACGACGAATAACCAAGATGAGAAAACGACGCAAGACCGTAAAATTGCAGCGTGACGCAGCACACCGCCGCTCACTCCTCGCAAACCTTACATGCAGCCTTATTGAGCACGGTAGAATCCGTACCACACTCGCCAAAGCCAAAGCACTCCGCCCAGTTGCTGAGAAAATGGTAACTCTTGGCAAGCGCGGTGACCTCCACGCTCGCCGTCAGGCAGTTGCATTCCTCCAACAAAAAGATGCAGTGAAGAAGCTCTTCGCTGAAATCGCACCAGCTGCTGCGGACCGCCAAGGTGGTTACTGCCGCATCATCAAACTCGGCGCACGCCAGAGCGACTCCGCTCCTATGGCTCTCATCGAGTGGGTTGACGCTCCAGTTGCTGAAGAAGTTGAAGAAACTGCTGAAGCATAAGCGAATCTCAGCCTCGAGCTGATAAGTATTTCTAAGCGCATCTGAGTCATCAGATGCGCTTTTTTGTGCGCTAAAATTCCACTGTCTCCCCCAGCACTCCGAGACTCACCTCACCCTTGTGCACTTCACGCAATGCGTCCCGGAATACCGCTGAGCGCTCTTCCTCTCCGTGCACCAACCACGTCTTGCGCTTGGGTCCACTCATCGCATTGAAGTAATCTAGTAACTCGGAATGGTCGGCATGCCCAGAGAATGAATCCATGATTTCCACACGTGCATTGACTGCATACTCGCCCCCTAAAATGCGCACCTTCTTATGCCCTTCTCGAATCTTCCACCCTAATGTCTGCTGCGCACAATAGCCCACAAACAAGATCGTATTCTTGGGGTTCTCAATCTCGTTCTTCAAATGATGCAACACGCGCCCAGCCTCACACATCCCAGAGGCCGATATGATAATCGCCTGCTCTTTACTCCGATTCAACGCCTTCGAATTGGATACAGAACGTACCAAAGTCAGCCCCTCAAATCCAAAGGGGTCTCGCTTCTCAAATAAGAAGTTGTATATCTCATGGTTAAAACACTCAGGATGTAAACGGAATATCTCTGTAGCATTCACAGCCAATGGACTGTCCACGTAAACGGGGACATTGGGAATACTTCCCTCCTCAAATAATTGATGCAGCACGTACAAAATCTGCTGGGTTCGCTCCACGGCAAAGGCCGGTATAATCACCTTACCCTTACGCTCGAGAGCTCTTCTTAAAATCTCAGCTATTCTCTCGTCTGCCTGCGTCCCAAGCTCATGCTCCCTCCCTCCATAGGTGCTCTCCATCAAAACATAGTCCACGTCCTCCACTGCCACTGGGTCGCGTAAAATGTCATTGTTCCCACGCCCAACATCCCCAGAAAATAAAAAGCGCTTCTTCTCGCCGTCATCTTCATCCTCGATATCTAACACAACTTGGGCGCTTCCTAAAATATGCCCCGCATCAATGAAACGCAGACTCACCCCTGGTGCAATCAACATTGGCCTGTCATATCCCACATTCACAAATTGCCTTAAACAACGCTCCGCATCCATCTCATCATACAACGGTTCGAGCGGCTCTTCACCAGACTTCACACGCTTCTTGTTCAACCACTCGATATCATGCATTTGTATCCGAGCACTATCCGCTAACATAATCTGACATAAGTCACGCGTTGCAAATGTCGCATAGATATTCCCATCAAACCCACTCCTTGTTAGATTCGGAAGGTTGCCACTATGGTCAATGTGCGCGTGCGAGAGAACGACTGCGTCAATCGACTTTGGATCAAAATGTGGAAAGTGCTTATTAATCTCAAATGCTTCATGCCTCCTACCTTGATAGAGGCCACAATCTAATAAAACCCTGTGTCCATTGACATCGAGCAAGTGTTGAGATCCTGTAGTGGTGCCGGCTGCGCCGCAAAATGTGAGTTTCATAAATAATACCTAACTGCCAGCTTAATTTCACCACCCACCCATTGACCAGCAGAAAGACCATCAATTCACTCTAGGCTGCAACAAAATCGCCACCCGATCCATCAAAGAAAAGCATCGCACTTGGCACGCATGTTGTTAGTTTCCATGCGTGAGCACCAAAGAAATCCCAACACTCGTTCAAAACGATATCTGGCTAAAAGACCAAACCGAGGCCGTCCAACAACGTATAGAAAGATTCGAAAAGAAACGCTCAGAAATAGAATCACTCCACGGCTCACTCTACCAATACGCCAATACGCATCTCACCCACGGAATCCACTACCACCAGACTTCAGATACCTGGACCCTCAAAGAATGGGCTCCCAATGCTCAATCACTCGCACTTGTAGGCGACTTCAATAACTGGGATGGAAACTCTCATCTACTCACTCAAGATGCAGATGGTTGCTGGAACCTCGAGATCCCAGGAGATACCCTAAAACACCAAGATAAAGTGAAACTACGTGTTGTCGGTGCCGACAACTCAGTTCGTGATCGCATCCCCGCCACTATCTCTCGTGCCATTCAAGACCCCGACACCCACGACTTCGCAGGACAAATCTGGTTACCTGATACCCCCTATCAATGGCAACACTCATTCGATCCACAATCAATCAATGCTCCCCTTATTTATGAGGCTCACACCGGCATGGCTGGTGAAGAACCACGCCTTCATAGCTACCGAGAATTTGCAGATAATACCATCCCCCGCATTGTCGAACTCGGCTACAACACCATCCAGCTCATGGCCGTCCAAGAGCACCCGTACTATGGTTCATTCGGCTATCACGTCTCTAACTTTTTTGCCACATGCTCACGCTTTGGCACTCCTGAAGACCTAAAGTACCTCGTCGATACTGCTCACAATCATGGCATTGCCATCATCATGGACATCGTGCATTCCCACGCTGTCAAAAACCTCGCTGAAGGTCTCAACGAATTCGACGGCACCGACCACCAATACTTCCACGGTGGAGGGAAAGGAAACCACCCACAATGGGACTCAAAATGCTTTAACTACGGAAAAAATGAAGTCGTACAATTCCTCCTCTCGAATGTACGCTATTGGTTAGAAGAATTCCATTTTGACGGATTCCGCTTCGACGGTGTCACTTCCATGCTCTACGACCACCATGGAAATATCGCTTTCGACCACTACGATAAGTACTTCCAAGAAGGTGTAGATCATGACTGCGTCCTCTACCTCCAACTTGCCACAACACTCGCTGAGTCTATCAGACCCGGTGTCCTCAATGTCGCCGAAGACATGTCTGGAATGCCCGGTCTCTGCCGACCCACAATCGAAGGTGGAGTAGGCTTCACCCACCGCCTCGCCATGGGCCTCCCAGATTACTGGATCAAGTTGCTCAAACATAAGAGCGATGACGATTGGAATATGAACGAAGTCTGGAGCACTCTCAGCAACCGACGACACATGGAAGCAAATATCGCCTACGCAGAGTCGCACGACCAAGCGCTCGTCGGTGATAAAACACTCGCATTTTGGCTGATGGATCAAGAAATGTACTGGCACATGTCAGTCGATGATGACCACCCAGTCATCGATCGTGGCATCGCATTGCATAAATTGATCCGCTTCCTCACCTCCCATGTTGGCGGAGAAGGGTACCTCACATTCATGGGTAATGAATTTGGCCACCCAGAGTGGCTAGATTTCCCGCGTGAAGGTAACAATTGGTCCTACCACTACTGCCGTAGGCAATGGTCACTAGTCGATAACCCTGAACTCAAATACCAATTCCTCAACCAATTTGACGCCGCTCTTATCCACACCCTTAGACAAGATAACCTCTTAGCCTCACCTCCAGCCCAGCAGCTCTGCTGCAATGATGGCGACCACATTATCGCTTTCGAACGTGCGAACCGTATCGGAGTCGTCAATCTCCACCCAACTCAGTCATACACGAACTACCATATCCACGTGCCACAGCCAGGAACCTACAAAATCGTCCTCAATTCCGATGATGCCAAATTTGGCGGGCACCAACGAGTCGACACCTCCATCTCAATCCAAACTACCGATACGGAACACGGCCCAGTCCTCTCACTCTACCTCCCCTGCCGCACAGCACTTTTGTTTGAGAAAGTCTAACCAAGATTTTTGAACTTATAAATGCGCTAGAAGCCAGACCTCTAGCGCCCCCACTCATACCCACCATATTCGCTACTCTACCATCACGCGATAGAATATGCGCTCAGAGCTATTGCGAGTCGCTTCCTGACCTGTCTGCTCCAGCACAGCATTGACGCCACCCACAGAGCCCAACACACAGCTCCCTAGCCTCACAAAGCTTTCCTCCAACTTTATGTATCTATCTACAACTCGCTCGCATTCTGTTGCCTCGCAATGTCATTGAGAGTGATCAACCCTAACAACCTCTGAGAGTTCGTCGCTGAGACTACAGGAACTTGTTGATAGTTATGAGCAATCATTTTGTTGGCAGCGTCACGAATGGAGGTATCCGGCTGCACCGACAGCAAGTCTTGATCAATAATCACCTGATCAATAGTCAATTCAGGCTTTGCCTCTTCCAGTTCATGCCTCGTGACAATTCCTAACAGGTCTCCATGAGCATCCATAATCGGATAGGCATGGTAAACCATCCCACGAGTTCCCAATGACTTGATCCCCTCTTCGACACTCTGCCCCGACTGCAAAGCCGTAACTTCATGGGTCATGATTGCCGACACTGGTAAATTCCGATAATCCTGAGAACCACGGTAGGCTGAAAACTTCTTCAAATTTACACCATCTTGAAGCAACAAAGAATCGTAGAGAGCTACTGGACGCAGCCGCTTAGCAATCGACCAAGCCAACATGTTCCCTGCCATCAGTGGGAGAATCAACGAGTAATTGCCTGTCATCTCAAAGATAATAATCAATGAAGTGAAGGGACAACGAATGACCGCTGAAAACATGGCTCCCATGCCCAATAAAACACATCCACCCACCACCTGGTGAGCACCGGGCCAATGCGGGAAATGCATGTATCCTTCTACTCCCGTCAACACCATCCCAACTAAACCACCTAACATGCCCCCTAAAAATAAGGTGGGCGAAAATAAACCACCTGACCCACCCGAAGCATAGTTTACCACTACCGCAATAAATTTGCAGAGCAATAACACCACCAAGGTCTGCCAAACCAGACTGTCTTCAAATGCTCGCTCAAGGCTGTCATAGCCAATGCTGAATACCGAGTTCTGCGCCTCTCCAAATACCCCGGTCACCTGATAGGCTAAAATTCCTAGCAACCCACAACATAAGCCACCAAGCGCTGGCGCCAACCAACTACAAGCAGACAATCGAGACTTAAATTGTGCCCGTAAATTGAGAACTGAGCTCACAAAAAAGTGTCCTAACAAACCAGCAATCAAACCCATTGGCACCCCGACAATCATCCATGGTGAGGTGATGAACTCCTTGCTGATCACAGCACTCGCCAGAATCGGGTCTTCACCTAACAAACTACGCGACACAGCAGCCGCTATCACCACTGCCACCACAATGCCACCCAGTGCCTTCATCGAAAAATTGTCGAGCAATTCCTCGAACACAAAGGTAATCGCAGAAAGTGGCGCATTGAAAGCTGCAGCGATTCCTGCAGCCATCCCTACCGGCAAGGCAGACTGCACCCTATTTTGATCTTTAAAAATCCACCTACCAAGCCGAGATGAGATGGCTGAGGACAAGTGAACCGTTGGCCCCTCACGCCCAAGGCTATTGCCCAATCCACAATACAATGACCCCAAAACAAACCTCCAAAACCCTGCAGCACTCTGAATCTTACCACCGTGGTTGTAATAAGCTGCTTTTGTCTGAGGAATCCCAGACCCCGCGGCGTCAGGTGCAAAATACTGCACACAGACCCCAATCACCAATCCCCCCAATGTCGGAGCCGCTAACAAAATTCCATAGAATTGCCACCCACCTAAACTCTCAGCCAAATCCCATACAAAATGGAATAAATGGTGAATGCTCAGGTGAAACAAGACGGCTGCAATCCCACAACTCAGACCAATCAGAATGCACAGCAAGAGAAAGCGTTGGCTATCATCCAGCCTCCCTTTCAACCATTCTGCGATAACTCCCTTACTTGGCATGAATTCAGACAGCTGCAGATACCACGTTTCCCTAAATAGCCAAGCCCGATCCCAGTTTTTCCGTTGATCATTCACTTAGAAACCACCACAACCAGTGCAGCACATGCCTGAGCAAAACACTGCCCACTCCCCCAACTTCCTCAAGAAACTCTTTGGCTCTGCACCACAGAATGTGGCCGAGTCCCATAAAGAGCTGCGCTTCACCCGTGCGCGTCAAGCTGCCCAATTCTTCCTCCTTTCGGCTTTCTTCCTCATTCTTGCCATAGGCTCAGCAGTCGCTCTCTTCGCCAGCTGGGGGCCTGATGACCCAGACTATTATCGCACACTCCCATACTGTCTCATCCCCATACTTCCGGCATTGCTTCTGCTACGTCTCGCTCACCATTGCATCCGTCACGCCTACCTCATCCTTACCCCCATGGGCGTAGAGGTATTTCCATTCTTTAAACCCCAACAAAACCTCCAAGTCTTCTTCTGGGCTGAAATCCACGAGGCGACGATCACCCCCAACACACTGACCCTCCACACCGATGCCGAACACACCAGCGGAGCTGTCATCACCCTCAAACCACTCACTCCTCAACAAATCTCCTTGCTTCAGCACGCAATTGAAGCCAGAACCACCAACAACTAAACGATCCATCTCATGCGACCACCATCCATCCAGCTCACCTCAGTAGCCGATGCCTTCAACGAACAAGGTTGGCAACACGAAATCATCGAAGGCCGTGAGGTGCTCACCACCGCTTTTGAAGCCCACCACACCCGTGTGCAGCTATTCGCTCAGGTCTTCACCCAACTCAATTCACTCACTATCGTCGGCGAAACCGCCATGCCCATCGACGAGCTGCGCCAACCCCTCCTCCTAGAATTACTCCACCGCGCCAATAAACAGATGAACCTCGGTGGCCTCGAGTATGACCTCGACCGCCAACGCCTCGTCTTCCGCATCACCAACATCTTCGAACGCGAAAAATTCGACAAAGATATCGTCTCGACCATGGTCCACTGCACCATCGCCGAAGTCGATCGTATCGTCCCATTCTGCAGCATCATTCAACAAACCGCTGAAGACCTTCTCGACGACCTCAACATCGAGCGCCTCCTCCTGCGCCAAGACCTCCTCCCCCCAGTCCCCGGCGACGAAGAAGCCAATATCTAAGCTCTGCCCCCCATACCGAAATTTCACTCAAGCCAACTAATTTAATTAGTTGGCTTCTTTTTTTGCCCCCCTAAACCCTCGCATCACCTCGAATCTAGCAGAGACAGAAATCCAAACGAATCAGTTGGCTCCCCCGCACTCCATAGCGCAAGCCTCTTGAACATCATCGGCTTCCCAGCTCCATCGTTCCGGCATTCAACACTCAACACTCAACACTCAACACTCAACACTCAACACTCAACACTCAACACTCAACACTCAACACTCAACACTCAACACTCAACACTCAACACTCAACACTCAACACTCAACACTCAACACTTAACATTAAACACTCCGCCAGAAGCGCCCCTTCCGTGATTTCTGTGTTTTCCGTAATTCCAAAGTTCCATCGTGCTGCCCCCCCTTGCCACATATCCAATGACAGAGCCGAAGGCTCTATATCTCATCTAGCAAGCATGCGTACGATCCATGCCATGCGTGGTAAAAATCGTTTCAACAAGCCAGCATTCCATCGTGCTACCCCCCTTGCCACATATCCAATGACAGAGCCGAAGGCTCTATGCTTCATCTAGCAAGCATTCGTGTAATGAGTGTTATTCGTGGTAAAAATCGCTTCATCAAGCCAGCGCTCTATCGTTCCGGCATTCAACACTCAACACCTAACATTAAACACTCCGCAAGAAGCGCCCCTTCCGTGATTTCTGTGTTTTCCGTGGTTCCAAAGTTCCATCGTGCTGCCCCCCCTTGCCACATATCCAATGACAGAGCCGAAGGCTCTATATCTCATCTAGCAAGCATTCGTGCGATCCGTACAATTCGTGGTAAAATCGCTTCATCAAGCCAGCGCTCCATCGTTCCGGCATTCAACACTTAACACTCCGCCAGAATCGCCCCTTCCGTCATTTCTGTGTTTTCCGTGGTTCCAAAGTTTCATCATGCTGGACCCCTTGCCCAATAACCAATGGCAGAGCCGAAGGCTCTATGCTTCATCTAGCAAGCATTCGTGTAATGAGTGTTATTCGTGGTAAAAATCGCTTCATCAAGCCAGCCCTCCATCAAGCCGGCCCCTTGACCACTGACTCTTGACCAATGACCAAGCCGCAGGCTTAAAAAAAAGCGCGACCCGTCACCGAGTCGCGCTTTCTAAATGATGCTTGTTCGAACAACCGCTTAGGCAGTCATTTCGTCTGCTGCAGGAGCAAAGCTTGTGAGGTCGATGCCCTTCACCGCTGCCTTGTATTCCTCAATCGTTGGGATACGTCCGAGAATCGCAGCGAGCACTACGAGTGGAGTAGAACCGAGGAGGGACTCACCCTTCTTACGGTCGGAGTCAGCTACCACGCGACCCTGGAAGAGACGTGTGGATGTCGCGAGAACGGTGTCACCCTTCTCAGCTTTCTCTTGGTTACCCATACAGAGGTTACAACCTGGACGCTCAAGGTAGAGGATGTTCTCATACTCAGTACGTGCAGTCGTCTTAGGAGCATTGTCGTCGAACTCGAAGCCGGAGTACTTCTGGAGGATATCCCAGTCGCCTTCTTCCTTAAGTTCATCGATGATGTTGTAAGTTGGTGCAGTCACCACGAGTGGAGCCTGGAACTTCACGTCACCTTGTTGCTCTTCGAGATTCTTGAGCATCTTAGCAACGATCTTGATGTCGCCTTTGTGCACCATGCAGGAACCTACGAAACCGAGGTCAACTGCCTTCTCACCACCATAGAAATCGAGGTCGCGGATCGTGTCGTGCGTGTAACGCTTGGATACGTCTTCGTTGTTCACGTCAGGGTCAGCAATCATTGGCTGAACGATCTTGTCGAGGTCGACAACGAGCTCAGCATAGTAGTTTGCATTGGCATCTGGAGCAAGTGGTGGCTTCTCACCGGAGC
This sequence comes from Rubritalea tangerina, assembly GCF_042683245.1. Classification (NCBI taxonomy): domain Bacteria; kingdom Pseudomonadati; phylum Verrucomicrobiota; class Verrucomicrobiia; order Verrucomicrobiales; family Rubritaleaceae; genus Rubritalea; species Rubritalea tangerina. The sequence continues at coordinate 13,693 of NZ_JBHUJB010000079.1, read as the reverse complement.
GGATCTGCGCAATGCGCTTATCAGCTTTGTCGATGAGGCCCTTGAGAACCTGCTTCTCGTTGTCCATACCCTTGTCGATCATGATCTGGATACGGCTCTTCGCAATCTCGAGAGACTCGATGAGAGTTTCTGGCTGAGAAATACAGATACCAGCTTTCGCCTTCATCTCTGCAGTCCAGTCAGTGAATGTGAATGCCTGGTCAGCAAGAAGAGTCCCGATGTGTACCTCGATGATACGACCTTGGAAAACGTTGTCGCCCTTGAACTTTTCGAGCATCTGAAGCTGAGTGGCGTGCACCACATCACGGAAATCCATGTGGTCTTGCATGCTGCCCTTGAAGGTGACCTTCACAGACTCTGGGATCGGCATGGTTGCCTCACCAGTCGCAAGCGCGAGAGCTACAGTACCGGAGTCAGCACCAAATGCCACACCCTTAGACATACGTGTGTGGGAGTCACCACCGATGATGATATCCCAGTCATCCACAGTGAGGTCGTTGAGAACCTTGTGAATCACGTCTGTCATTGCGTGGTACTTGTCTTCTGGGTCACGTGCAGTGATCAATCCAAACTTCTGCATGAAGCTCATCAAGCGTGGAATGTTTGCCTGTGCCTTCTTGTCCCATACGGAAGCAGTGTGACAGCCAGACTGGTACGCTGCATCAACGATTGGAGAAATGACAGTAGCAGCCATCGCCTCAAGCTCCTGAGAAGTCATGAGACCAGTCGTGTCCTGAGAACCAACCACGTTTACCTCGACGCGTACGTCGGAACCAGCGTGGAGTGCTTCCTTGCTAGTCACGCCCACTGCGTTGCGGTTGAAGATCTTCTCAACAGCTGTGAGGCCTTGATCTGGGTTAGAAATTTCCTTAGCTGGCGCGAACACCTGCGGAGCCTCGATACCGAGAGTCTGAGCTGCAAATGTCTGAAGCTTCTTACCGAACACGATCGCGTAAGAGCCACCAGCCTTCATGAATTCCACCTTCTGAGGAGTGAAGGATGCCGCAACGTCGACCAACTCCTGGTCGCCATTGTAGAGCTTCTTGGTCTGAGTGTTGATCACAAGCTCAGTGCCAGTCGCTACGGAGTAGGCCTCTTCGAGAACTGGCTCACCCTCAGCGTCAGTCACCACGTTGCCGTCTGCGTCAGTCTTCTTCACCCAGTTCTTGAGATCGATACCGATACCGCCAGTCACGCCAACAGTCGTGAGGAAAATAGGAGAAATGCCATTCGTACCAGCAACCACTGGTGCGATGTTCACGAATGGTACATACGGGCTTGCCTGATGACCTGCCCAGAGTGCCACGTTGTTGATACCTGACATACGGGATGAACCCACACCCATGGTGCCCTTTTCAGAAATAAGCATCACGCGCTTGTCAGGATGCTCAGCCTGAAGTGCTGAAATCTCATCCTGTGCCTGCGGAGAAATGAAACACTTGCCGTGAAGCTCACGGTCAGAGCGGGAGTGCGCCTCACCACCTGGGGAAAGAAGGTCAGTTGAGATGTCACCTTCACCAGCGATGTAAGTAATCACCTTAATTTCCTCAGGAACCTCTGGGAGCTTGGTGAAGAACTCAGCCTGAGCGTAACTCTCAAGGATGTCCTTAGCCACTGCGTTGCCAGCCTTGTACGCCTCTTCGAGACGCTCTGTGTCAGCCTCGTAAAGGAAGACCTGGGTCTTCAACACCTCAGCTGCCTGAGTCGCGATCGCTTGGTCACCACCAAGTGCTAGGTCCAAAAGAACCTCCACAGATGGTCCACCCTTCATGTGTGAAAGAAGCTCAAATGCGAAATCCACGCTGATTTCTTCTACAGCGGTCTCACCCAGAATGATTTCTTTCAAAAATGCTGCCTTCACGCCAGCAGCACTCGTGGTGCCCGGAAGCGTGTTGTAAATCAAAAAGTTAAGGGACTCTTTGCGGTGTGCATTCTCAAGGTCTTTGATCTGGTCGATGATTTCGCTCAATAACTCACCACCATCGATAGGTTTAGGATGCAATCCTTGACCCTTACGATCCTCGATTTCTTTTAAATAGTCTAAATACAAGCTCATTATTTCGCGGCGAGTGTCCACTTCATCCCTAATAATTCAAGCAATTTTTGCGCCCCCGCTCTCGCCCACCTCCCAGCAAGCAAATGATTGATTTCTCACACCGTTTCGTTAGACTAGATAACTTCCCCTTTTTGATTTCAGAAACCCTCAAACACCATGGCTATCAACACCCTACGCACATTCACTACGGGCTCAGGCACTGAAGCGTCATTCTATTCCCTCCCAGCACTCGCCGATCAAGGCTTCAATAAGATCTCTCGCCTCCCCGTCTCTATCCGCATCGTCCTCGAATCCCTCATGCGCAATTGCGATGGAAAAAAAGTCACCGAAGAGGATGTGCATAACCTCGCTCACTGGAACGCCCAGTCTCCAGGGAAATACGAAGTCCCCTTCACTGTCGGCCGGGTTGTCCTCCAAGATTTCACAGGCGTCCCACTCGTCGTCGACCTTGCCGCCATGCGCAATGCTGCCGCCGAAGCTGGGGCAGATGCCTCAGTCGTCGAGCCTCTCGTCCCAGTCGACCTCGTCATCGACCATTCGGTCCAAGTGGATTTTGCCGGCTCACAAGCGGCCCTCAATCGCAACCTTGAAATCGAATTCATCCGTAACAAAGAACGCTACCAATTTCTTAAATGGGGCCAACAAGCCTTCTCGACCTTCAGCGTCGTCCCACCAGGTATCGGTATCGTCCACCAGGTCAATCTCGAGTACCTCGCTAAAGGCGTGCTCGAAAAGGATGCTGTCTACTTCCCTGACTCCCTCGTCGGGACCGACTCCCACACCACCATGATCAACGGCCTAGGCGTCGTCGGTTGGGGCGTTGGCGGCATCGAAGCTGAGGCTGGCATGCTCGGCCAGCCAGTCACCTTCCTCGTTCCTGAAGTCGTCGGTGTCTATCTCCATGGTTCACTGGCCGAGGGCGTCACTGCCACCGATCTCACCTTGCAGATCACCCAGATGCTGCGCTCCCACGGGGTGGTCGGCAAATTTGTCGAATTCTACGGCCCTGGAGCCAAGTCACTGAGCCTCCCTGACCGAGCCACCGTCGCGAACATGGCACCCGAGTACGGCGCCACCATGGGCTTTTTCCCCATTGACGATGAAACCATCGCCTACCTTCGCGGTACCGGCCGCTCAAACGAAGACTGCACCACCGTCGAAAATTACTACAAGGCCCAGGGGCTCTTCGGCATTCCTGAAAAAGGAGATGTAGACTTCACTGTAACACTTGAGCTCGACATGGCCACCGTCGTCCCCGCCGTCTCCGGGCCTAAACGCCCACAGGACCGCATCGATGTCACAGAGCTTGGTCTCCGATTTAATGAACTCTTCGAGGCTCCCGTCGCGGAGGGAGGTTTCGGCAGAGACCGCAACACTCGTGATCAACGAGTCACCCTCAACATGGCCGCCAGCGCTGGTTTTTCACCCACAGGTGCTGCACTGCTCCGCGAAAGTGGCAGCCAACTCGCTACCGAAGAAAAGGCCACCCAGACCGAACTTGGCCACGGCAGCATCCTCATTGCCGCCATCACCTCCTGCACGAACACCTCGAACCCAAGCGTCATGCTCGCTGCGGGACTCGTGGCAAAAAAAGCCAATGCGCTAGGTCTCAGCATCGCCCCCTACGTCAAAACCTCACTCGGCCCAGGCTCGCGCGTCGTCACCGACTACCTCAATGCCACCTCTCTCCAGTCAGAGCTCGACCAACTCGGCTTCCAGACGGTCGGATACGGCTGTACCACCTGTATCGGCAACTCAGGCCCGCTTGCTCCAGAAATTGAAACTGCCATCTCGGAGGGTGAGCTCGTCTGCGCCTCCGTGCTCTCAGGCAACCGCAACTTTGAAGCACGCGTCCATGGCTCCATCCGCGCCAACTTCCTCATGTCCCCGCCACTCGTGGTGGCCTACGCCATTGCTGGACGCGTCGATCTCGACCTCGCAAACGACCCCGTCGCCGTCGATAAAAGGGGCAATGCCGTCTTTCTCAAAGACATTTGGCCTACCCCCGAAGAACTCAAAACCGTCATCGACTCCGCTCTCATTCCCGAAGTCTTCAATGCCCTCTACGACGACCTCGACAATGCGAACCCGAATTGGGTCAATATCACATCAGCCACTGGACCCACCTTCACCTGGGACGACCACTCAACCTACATCCAAAACCCACCCTTCTTCGACGGCTTCTCTCGCACGCCCGCAACCACTGCCGAGGACATCATCGATGCCCGCCCGCTTGGCATCTTCGCCGACTCCGTCACCACCGACCACATCTCCCCAGCCGGAGCCATCGTCACCACCTCTCCTGCTGGCCAATACCTCCTCGCCAATGGCGTGGAAAAAGCAAAGTTCAACTCCTTCGGCTCCCGCCGAGGCAATGACCGTGTCATGACCCGCGGCACCTTTGCCAATGTCCGCATCAAAAACCTCATGTGCGCCGGAACAGAAGGTGGATACACCCAGTACTTCGGCCCATCCAAAGTCCCCGCTCCAGACAAAGAAATCGCTCCCATCGCCGATGGCAAACCCGCCTTCATCTTCGATGCCGCACAAGCATACAAAGCAGATGGCACCAAGCTTATCGTCATCGGCGGAGAAGACTACGGCATGGGCTCATCACGCGACTGGGCCGCCAAAGGGACCCGTCTGCTCGGCGTCTCCGCTGTCATCACGAAATCCTTCGAGCGCATCCATCGATCCAACCTCATCGGCATGGGGGTCCTCCCACTCAATTTTAAAGACAAAGCCGACTACGACAAAGTAGAGGGCCTCGCCAATGCCACCTTCAGCATCACCGGCCTCGCAGGCCCACTCACCCCCATGCAAGATGCCACCCTCACCGTCACCCCAGCCAATTCCCCCCCCTTCCACATCCCGCTTGTCGTTCGCATCGACACCCCAGCCGAAGTCGACTACTACCTCAGCGGCGGCATCCTCCCCTATGTCCTCAACCAAATCCTCGACGCCTCCCTCTAACCCTCACTCCCCAGCTTCATCAAGCAGAACCTCAGCCGTACTTATCTCAACACACTCCCCCCATTAGTGTAATTCGCGAGATTCGTGGTAAAAACAGCTCCATCATGCTGGCCAACTTTCGAATATTCCTCGTCTTTCGCAATCCCACCAATTTCAGAGCACTGGCATTCAACACTCAACACTCAACACTCAACACTCAACACTCAACATTCCGCCGCAGGCGCCCCCTTCTGTCCATTCTGTGTTTTCCGTGGTTGCCCCAACCCCTCTACCCAAGCAGTTCCATTATGCCGGCCCCATGACTATTAACTAATGGACCCATGACAGAGCCGCAGACTCCCTCATCGGCTACGCCGGCGGCATACAAAACAAATCCTCCTCCTCCACGAAGAGCAGCAGTGAAGCCTCGGTTTGCAAAAAAGTTGAGGCTTTGAACATCAGCGAGTCCAATATCTCAAATATAATTCCAACTCCTTGCGGCACTCAAAACGTAATTCAGAGTCTTTACCCTTAACGAAGCTATCAACGAACCCCTCCAGATTGTCATACAGAAAGAACACTCCGTGACGACTTTCATAGAGATAAACAACGCTATCTAGACCATATTTATCTCTAATGCGAAACAACTCAACACTTTGCTCAGGCCGATAGATTGCAGTCGAATCTATGAACTCTAGACTCTTTCGCCCATGCACATGTTGAAGCTCCATCAGTCTACTCTTCAGTCGTCTATAAATCTCCAATTGATATTCAGCATCTAACTCTGATTCACATTCAATTAGCTCAAGAAGTGACACGTCTTCTTCCCCTACACGATTCAGAGCTCTACTCCATTCTTCCACTCGTTCGCTCAGGAGTTCATTCAACAATTCAAGCTCCTCTAATTGCAATTCTAGCTGCACAGCTTTTTTAGACATCCTGCAAGTCTATCCTCTCTCCCAAATACGTCCACGGACTATAAGCCTCATTTGTTCTATTTTGGAACAAATGAAGCTGACATTTATGTTCTAAATTAGAACATGAATAGTGCGTCGAAAAACCTTTGCGGTTCCAACATCGCAAGGTTGAGGGGTCAGCAAACTCCCGAACTAACTCAAGAAGCCTTAGCCGCGAAAGTTCAACGCCAAGGCGTAGAACTCGACCGTGTTGCTATTGCCAAAATTGAAACTCAAAAACGACGCGTCTCAGACTTCGAAGTCGTTGCCATTGCCAAAGCTTTGAAGGTTTCCCCTCTAACTCTATTAGGCTGTGAATAGGTTCTATTACTCTGCCTCTGTTAAGGAATTCCTATCAAATTCTGAGGAGACCATTTTAGGAGAGTTATCTTCGTCAAATACTTTCGAACTAACACTGGAGCAAAAAGCTGCATGGCAACATCAGATTGCAGATCTTCATACATGTTTAGCCACCGTAACACAGGGTCATATCCTTTTTGAATATACAATTCCCAGAATGGGTAAACGCTGCGATTGTGTCCTCATTATCAACAGCCACATCATCATCTTAGAGTTTAAATGTGGTTCTTCTAAGTATACCAATCAGGATAAGATTCAGACTATCGATTACGCCCTGGATCTGAAGAACTTCCATGGTGGCAGCCATGACGCGCGCCTTATTCCGGTGCTCGTTGCTACAGAAGCAAGTAACTCTGATGAAATGCTTCTCAACTATTCAGAAGACCATATTGCAGATTGCCTCTGTATCAATTCCGGTGGGATTAAAGAGCTTGTAGAAGCCGTATGTGCTGAGCCTAGCCCGCCTAATATTATCCACCCTTCAACCTGGATAAATGCGAATTACAAGCCTACACCTACTATCATAGAGGCTGCTAAAGTCCTCTACCGTGAGCATCAAGTTGATGATATTTCACGGAATGACGCTGAAGCTACAAACTTAGCGGCAACTGCCAGTTTCATTGATAAAGTCATCGCCGAGTCAAAAGAACATAAACAGAAAGCCATCTGTTTTGTAACCGGTGTCCCGGGAGCTGGTAAAACTCTCGCAGGTCTTAATTTAGCGACCTCACGACAGCAGCACCACGCGAATGAACATGCTGTATTTCTATCAGGAAACGGACCACTTGTAGAGGTGCTTCAAACAGCACTCGCTCAAGATAAAAAGACCAGAACAGGCGAACCCTTGTCGACAGCTCGGCGAGAAACATCTGCATTTATTCAAAATATTCACCATTTCAGAGATGACCATCTAACCACGCCTGACGCCCCTATTGAGAAAGTAGTTATCTTCGATGAAGCCCAACGAGCTTGGACAAAAGAGAAAGCTGCCAAATTTATGAAGGTAAAAAAAGGCGTTGAACACTTTGACAAATCAGAACCTAAGTTTTTGTTAGATGTAATGGATCGCCATGAGGATTGGTGTGTAGTAGTTGCCTTGATTGGAGGCGGTCAGGAAATCAATGATGGCGAGGCTGGCCTCCCCGAGTGGCTTAGAGCTGTTGCTGATCTCAAATCAGATTGGAAGACTCACTATTCGCCGGAGCTTGATACTCCCGAATACACTCATTCGAAGTCACTGAGAACACTTCTTCCTAAGAACTCTGAACCCAACAATCTATTACACCTATCTGTCTCGATGAGGTCATTCAGAGCCGAGAGCCTCTCACTATTCATCAATAGAGTTATTTCTAACGATCCTAAAAGTGCACAATCTCTCATAACTCAATTACAGGGCAAGTATCCGATTTACCTAACAAGGGATATCAAGGCGGCTAAGAAATGGGTAACACAGATGAAACGCGGTAGTGAACGTATCGGACTAGTCGCCTCAGCAGGAGCGAAACGTCTTGTGCCACATGGCGTTCAAATGAAGGTTTCTGTGGAACCTGAAAAATGGTTCCTAGGAGCCGACCACGACATACGTTCTAGCAATTTCCTGGAATTGGCCGCGAGTCAGTTTGATATCCAAGGCCTAGAAATTGACTGGGCTGTTGTCTGCTGGGATGGCGATCTGCGCCATGCCAGTAAAGAATGGGAGCATCAAAAGTTTAAAGGTAGTAATTGGCAGCGTGTGAACAAACCCGAAGAAAAACTCTATCTCAGAAACGCCTATCGCGTTTTACTAACACGAGCCCGCCAAGGAATGGTTATTTTCGTTCCTGAAGGCAGTGAGACAGATTTAACCAGGGACCCCAATTTCTATAATGGCACATACAAGTACCTTAAGTCATGTGGCCTCCGTGACCTCAATTTATAATTAATGATAATGTATCCGCCCACACTCTCTGCATTCGATATTTCCGAGATTATCATTACCGCCTTGAGCAAATACTGGTGGGCAATACTCGTCATCCTCCTTCTAAAGATTTGGCGCCTCCCGAGCCTCAAAGGCTGGTTCGGCGAGAAAGCCGTCGACCGAGCCCTCAAGCGCTTACCCACTGACAGCTACACAATCTACCACGACATCTACCTTCCCCGCCCTGATGGCAAGGGCACGACACAGATCGACCACCTCGCTGTCTCACGCTTCGGCATATTCGTGATTGAAACCAAAAACTACCAGGGCTGGATTTTTGGCAGCGAAAGACAGCGCAACTGGACGCAAAGCATCTACAAGAAGAAGTACAAATTCCAAAATCCGCTGCATCAAAACAAGCTCCACATCAACGCGCTCGCAGCCCTGCTCGAACTCAACACCAACAAGTTCCACAACCTGATCTACTTCGTGGGCGAGTGCACCCTCAAAACCGAGCTCCCGCCCAATGTCATGACGAGCGGCATTCTCAAATACATCCACAGCCAACACTCCCCCCTCCTCTCCGAACAAGAGCTCTCCCACTCACTCCGCACCCTCAACTCTCACATCCAGTCCTACGACAAACGCCAAGTAGCCAAACAACACAAGATGTCGCTCCGCTCCAATGTTGAGTGCTAAATGTTAAGTGTTGAATTCCACCGCTACTTAAACCAGTAGAGCCCTCCCCCCATTCATCAATCCAGCATTCGCGGAACTCGTTTAATCATGCTGGCCCCATGACCATTGACTACTGACCAATGACAGAGCCGCAGGCTCCCCATTCGTGAGATTAGTGCAATTTGTGGTAAAAATAGTTTCATCGTTATAGCCAACTTTCGAATTTTCCGCGTCTTCCGTGGTTCCCCGTTTCATCAGCCCAAGCTGCTTCATCATGCTGGATAACTTTCGATTTTTCCGCATCTTTCGCGGTTCCTCGTTTCATCTAGCCCAGAATTCAACACTCAACACTCAACACTCAACACTCAACACTCAACACTCAACACTCAACACTCAACACTCAACACTCAACACTCAACACTCAACACTCAACACTCAACACTCACCATTCAGCATTCAACATTCCGCCGCAGGCGCCCCCCTTCTGTGTTTTTCCGTGGTGCCCCCCACTCCCTCTACCCAAGCTGCTACAACATTCTGGCCTCTTGACCATTGGCTAATGACTCATGACGGAGCCGCAGGCCCCCCAGTTTCATCAAGCAGAACCTCAGCCGTACTTATCTCAACACACTCACCCCATTAGTGTAATTCGCGAGATTCGTGGTAAAAACCACTCCATCATGCTGGCCAACTTTCAAATATTCCTCGTCTTTCGAGGTTCCTCGTTTCATCTAGCCCAGAATTCAACACTCAACACTCAACACTCAACACTCAACATTCCGCCGCAGGCGCCCCCCCTTCTGTGTCTTTCCGTGGTTCCCCCACTCCCACTACCCACACTGCTACAACATTCTGGCCCCATGACCATTGACCCATGACGGAGCCGCAGGCTTCCCTCTTTCATCATGCTGGCCCTCTTGACCATTGACTCTTTACCCATGACTGTGCATGGAATGCATCCGTGAGCGCGAAACAAAATATTCTTGGGGTCACGCGAGACGACCTTACTGACTTCTTCACCCAGCACGGGGGCTCTGCCTTTCATGCCAAAGAAGTTATGGAAGCGGTCTATCGCAATGAGCAACGGGACTTCTCCAAGATCACCGCCATCACCGAGCGCTATCGCGCCCTCCTCGAAGAACATTTTACCATCGCCCTACCCAAAATCGTCAAAGTTCAAGGCTCAGAGGACACCACCCGCAAGTACCTCTTCCAGCTTGAAGACGGCCGCTATATCGAATCAGTCTTGATCCCAGCCACCCCACTCGAGGATGGCACACGCTCCGAGCGCATGACTGTCTGCGTCTCCTCACAGGTCGGCTGCGCCTACGGCTGTAAGTTCTGCGCCTCTGGCCTCGACGGCCTCACGCGTAACCTCACAAGCGCCGAAATCATCAGCCAACTCGTTGCCATCCGCGAACACTCAGGCAGGCACATCACCAATGTCGTCTTCATGGGAATGGGTGAACCTCTCGCAAATTTCAAGAACCTCAATCCAGCACTCGATATCATCACTGGCCACTGGGGACTCCACCTCGCTCCTCGCTCGGTCACTGTCTCCACCTCCGGGCTCGTACCAATGATCCGCAAGCTCGCCGAGCGTGAAAACCAAGTATCCCTCGCGATCTCTCTCCATGGCGCCACCAATGAAGTGCGCGACAAGATCATGCCAGTAAATGCCAAGTGGGACGTCGACGAGCTCTTCGATGCACTCCACTACTTCGCTAGCACGAATAACCAGCGCATCACCCTCGAGTACATTCTCATCAAGGGTATCAACGACGACCTCGAGCAAGCCAGAATCCTCGCCGAAAAAGCCAAAAAACTCGGTGGCTTCGTCAACCTCATCCCCTACAACACCGTCGAAGGACTCGAATGGGAACGCCCATCCGACGCACACTGCAAACTCTTCCGTGACACCGTCAAAGGCCTCGGCGTCATGACCACCATGCGCCTCGAAAAAGGCCATGACATCGATGCCGCCTGTGGCCAGCTTCGCCTCAAGGAAATGAAAAAGACGGCCGCTGAAGCCTAGACTTAATGCCCTGTGAGGTTAAATCCTTATTTGGACCACGAACAACACGAATTTCCACGAATGATAATGCAAAAAAACTATCTTTGCTTAAGACTGCTACCATGAGATACCAGTCGGCAATTTAGTCTGCTTCTGTGCTTCTATCACCATCCTAGATAAGGCATCATTTCAATAACCCAATGCGTGAATGAGTGAGATTCGTGGTAAACAACTTACTCGATTCACTTTCTAAGCCCATCTTCACAGCCACTCTGGCCGGCCCACAGTTTTGTGATAGACACCAAGTTTTCATTTGCTAATACATCTTAGTATGTCGGAAAGCTTAGAATATTCGCCTCGTCTCGCCGTGCTCATTGACGCAGACAACACACCTGCCAAATCGGTTCCTTTAATATTGGAGGAAATTGCTAAATTAGGAACAGCCAGTGTCCGCAGAGCTTATGGCGACTGGAGCTGTGATTCACTCAAAAACTGGAAAGATCTCTCACTTGATAACTCCATTCAGCCCATGCAGCAGTTTGCCTACACAAAAGGCAAAAATGCATCAGACATTGCCATGATTATTGATGCCCTAGACTTGATGTACACTGAACTTTATGATGGGTTTTGCTTAGTCTCGAGTGACTCCGATTTCACACCTCTGGCTACTCGCATCCGTCAACAATCGTTAACTGTGTACGGGATCGGTCAGAAAAAAACACCGAAACCATTTGTCGAAGCTTGTGATAAGTTCATCTATTCTGAGCTACTTGATAAAAATGATAACTCCGAAATTGAGGTCAAACCAATCACGGATGCAAAGCTCTTCCACTACTTCAAAACTGCCATCGACGCCACGAGCGATGACTCAGGTTGGTCTCCACTTGGGCCTGTCGGGCAGCACATCAATAATCTTGCACCAGATTTTGATTCTCGGAGCTGGGGACATTCCAAACTTTCTGACTTAGCCAAAGCCATTCCCAAAATTGAGACTAATCAAACAGCAAAACATTTTAGAGTACGTATCAAAGCCAGTATGAAAAAAACAGCGAAAAAGTCACCTAAGCAATCCTAGCCCCTCATAGACTTGCCCCCCTGAGCGGTCTGACCGAAGTCCTCTGACTAAAACCAGCGATGTGGATCGTATACCTGCTTTATGCCAAGTCTACTCACGCTGTGCCTTCTCGCCCTTATGGGCACGCAGCTCTATTGCCATGCAGACCAGGAAACTGCTGACTCGAAACTAGCGAACAAACGCTACGTCTACTACCGCGACTTCGGAGCCAAAGGCGATGGTAAAACCGACGACTTCCAGGCCATTGTCAAAGCACACGCATTCGCTAACAAACATCAACGCAAGGTCGTCGCAGGCAAAGGTCTGACTTTCTATCTCGGTGGTTCTGATACTTCTGCCATCATCCGTACTGACACCGACCTTCGTGGCGCCCACTTCATCATCGATGACACAGCCGTTGAAAACCGTCGCTCAAACATCTTCATCGTTCCCGCTACTAGCTCAGCCATAGTATTGAAAAACCTCAAATCACTCAAAAAAGGCCAAGCGAAAATCGCCCCACCCACCAATCAACCATGTCTCGTCGAAGTCACTAACGCCCACACCAAACATTACATCCGCTCCGGCGCCAACCAGAACTCAGGTGCCTCACAGACCGATGTCTTCCTCGTCGATCAATACGGAAAAGTCGACAAGCACACTCCCATTCTCTGGAACTTCGATTCAGTCACTCAGGCCAAAGCCTATCCCATCGATACCCAAACACTCACCATTCTAGGCGGCACATTCACCACCATAGCCAACCACGCCAAGTCCAAATACACCTACTATAGTCGCGGCATCTCGATCCAACGCTCCAATGTCGTCATCGATGGCATCAGCCATAGGATCAAGAATGAAGGCCATCAAGGCGCCCCCTACCACGGGTTTCTCAACATCACGCGCTGTGCCAAAGTGAAGGTCAAAAACGCCAAGTTCTCAGGCCATAAAACCTACCGCACTATCGGCTCAGCTGGACGTCCAGTCAGCATGGGGACCTACGACCTCCTCATCAGTAAATCAATCAATGTCTCCTTCTCCCATTGTAGCCAAATCAACGACATCCACGACCGTAGCCTCTGGGGAATCATGGCTTCTAACTATTGTAAGAACCTTCTCTACGACCACTGCACCCTCTCACGCTTTGATGCCCACAAAGGTGTGTTCAATGCCTACATCAAAAACTCCACCCTCGGCCATGCAGGTATCACTGTCATCGGTCATGGTACGCTACTGATAGAAAACACATCGATCATGAGCAGGCAGAGCTTTGTCAACTTCCGCAGTGACTACGGGAGCACCTGGGATGGTGAATGTGTCATCCGCCACTGCAAGTTTCAACCAATTGCCACCAAAAATGTCGCTATCTTTTCTGGCTCAAACTCTGGGCAACACGATTTCGGATACCCATGCTCCATGCCCAAACGCATCACCATCGAATCACTCCATATCCACGACCCAAAGTCCTCCAAAAATCCCCCTACCCTCTTCTCAAACTTCAACCCACACTATAAAAATCCAAACTACCGCGAGAAGTTTCCTTATGCCAAAACCAAACGCGTCACACTCAAGGACGTAACAACCACAAGCGGGAAAAAGCTCCGAGTCAGTAACAACCCATCCCTGTTTCGCAATGTCCAAGTCATCTGGGATCCCCCCCACTAGTGTGCTGTCAGCGAAGTCCTGTGCAAAATGATTCGATTTTTTCAAAGATCTGATCAGCCGA
>NZ_JBHUJB010000078.1:0-3547 GCF_042683245.1 Rubritalea tangerina | reverse complement strand
ACCCTCTATCCGTTAACAATAAATCATAGTACATCCCTCGTCAGCGGTGCGGTGTGCTTTACGTTAGGCTAAATGAACCTCCTCTTAGAAAACTCAACATTTGTAGAATACTACACCTACCTAGATGAGCTTTTTCGAGCTATTCCTGAGCTACAGGAGTACAACTACTTACTTTCAGATCTAGACGTCACAAATTGGCCGCTAGAGCAGAGTTCGATTTCTATTTCTGGTTCAGAACTATTTGAGACCATAACCTCATCAAAAGTTCAGTTCATCTGGGGTGTTCTATCCGCATTCAAGGGTGAAGTCTGCATTCCTAGTGATCTTCCATATGCAGACGGCAACCCACGTTTGTGGCAACACAACCGAAAAGTTCAGTGTCCTGGAGCCGAATTCGAGATTGTTTGCTGGGACAGTGGAGCCACGCTATTCATTGGCGCAGATGAAGAATTGGCCTCCAAACTGATGAAACTATATCCCGATATACAGCGCCTAGACAGCACCATAAACTGAGTTTGCCTAACAAGACGCTGCACCCAACCGCTGACCGCGGTTGAGCTCCGCTCACCATTTTCAATCCACCATCCGTAAACAATAAATCATAGTACATCGCCGTCAGCGGTGCGGTGTGCTTTACGTTATGCTAAAAATATGCCCCACACTCATACATTATCACTAGAGCCATACAGGGATATAAAATATGTCGGCACCGTCTCAGATTTCATAATTAGCGATAAGCCTCTGAGAGAAGAATTTAAGATTAGTGATCCGTGCACACTGATCAGTGATCGTCCTATTGAGTATAATCTTCGTATCCTTCGTTGGTTCATGCTTGAAGAAATCTGTGAGGAACTATACGGAAGACTCCCTCTCTATGTATGTTCATACTGCGGCGATTTTGATTGCGGATACCACAGTGTTGAGATTCAAGAACAAGACGATTTAGTCATCTGGAGTGATTTCAGGTGGAACCAGTCTACATACGATGACATATCTGAACAGACTGACTCTCAAAAGTATTTCACCAGAAAGTTCGATAGAGAACAGTACATGAAGGTATTCAGAGACCAGAAGAACACTCTAGAAACTGCCCTTGCATAACAAGACGCTGCACCCAACCGCTGACCGCGGTTGAGCTTCGCTCCTCTCTTCCAACCCTCAATCCGTAAACAATAAATCACAGTACATTCCCGTCAGCGGTGCGGTGTGCTTTACGTTCTACTGGAGATATCCCGTTGCAGAGTGCTCCTCTGGTTATTTAGGTACAGACTAGACAGCAGAGAAGTTGAAATATTATTCAAAATTGAGAAACTTTCCATCATCGTCCAGAGGCAGTGTATTCGGGACTCTGGAGTTTCAGCATCGTGAACTTAACCAACATTATTCCTAGTTCCAAAAGCTGGGTAAGGCTTCCAGAACCCTCGGCCTTCCATGCGATGAGCCAAATCAGCTTTTTAGGTTTCCTGCGTTTTTAGAGATCCTCGACATCGATGCCTAAATCTAAGTGACCTAGCATAGAACATCCTTGCTACATAGTTGCAGATATCTAAGATCCGGTCCGATTGATAATCTTCCATCCAGTTGGAAACCACCGGATACACCACGTTCGTAGAACAAGACGCTGCACCCAACCGCTGACCGCGGTTGAGCTCCGCTCACCATTCCCAACCCTCTATCCGTAAACAATAAATCATAGTACATCCCCGTCAGCGGTGTGGTGTGCTTTACGTTAGCTTAAAAATGAAAACCTCCATCTGGACATACTTCACGAGTGGCTTGGGGAACCTGGTCGTTATCTCGCTAGCCTTTGCGGTGATTACTCAATCATCTGTCAATCTTGGATGGTTTGGACTCATTGGATTCCCTATCCTATCCATAGGTTATGCTGTTGTCCGCCGCTCTCTAGATGTCGGTAAACTTTCGAGCGATAACAAGGTTGGTGAGATAAAAAATGATCCTCTTTATTCTCAGTTCATAGAAGAAGACGAATCTAGACTCCACATTTACAAAGAAGATTTACCTGATGAATTTAACTACTGGAAATCAAGAAATTGCCTCTAGCTAACAAGACGCTGCACCCAACCGCTGACCGCGGTTGAGCTCCGCTCACCATTTCCAATCCACTATCCGTAAACAATAAATCTCAGTACATTCCCCCGTCAGCGGTGCGGTGTGCTTTACGTTAGCCTAAATTATGCGCTTCCTCTTTAAGTCACTTCAGAACAAACAAAGTCTTCCTTGTTAAGTGCATTTCCAGAATCAATCGCACAAGATGTCACATGTGCTCTAAAGTTTCTCAGACTTCCAAAATACGAGATTAGTTTAGGCGGAGATTACCCTTCTTACGTAGACTCTGATGAAGTCTCTTTACCATACCGTGTATACTTTCCTCCCGTACATCCTGACCAGATCAGTAAGCTGCCTGACACACAGAAAGAAATCATTGCTGCCATTATGAGTAGGCACCATGACGGCTATGTGCGTCAAACTTGGGCCCCGATTCTCTGTAGCAGTGCATCTCTATGGACTGTTCCATACTTACTATATTTGATTAGCGACTATGTAGTAGAAATTACAGAGACCATAAAAGATACACTGACTGATTCAGACTACTCCAGAATACGAAGTTTCGTATCGTCACACGACATAGACGCCCTCAAATTATCTCAGCGTATTTTCACATACTGGGATATTTACTACAGGTCATCCCCCCCACGATATCCGAAACTTAGTTCGTATCCTCCTTATCAGATCATGCTCTCTCTCGAACTATGGAATAATAAAGTCGCACGTCATATCATCCGCAAAGAAACTGCCTCTGGCTAACAAGACGCTGCACCCAACCGCTGACCGCGGTTGAGCTCCGCTCACCATTTCCAACCCTCAATCCGTAAATAATAAATCACAGTACATTGCCCAGTCAGCGGTGCGGTGTGCTTTACGTTAGCCTATAAATAATATGCCAGCCTCAATCCAACACTTACTTAACGACTTATGGAAAGGTCGTTTTGGAGATTCAGTAGATGCCACACTCCAAGTTTATGAGGAACTAAACTCTATCATTACTAAAGAGCACATCAATTTGTTGAGGTCATTCTTAGATCAAGATGACATAGGCTTTTGGATGCGCGAGCTAATCACAGCTACACTTCTTGAAATTGGCGGTTCAGAATATATCCCACTTGGTTTGGAGATGTTGCACCAAAACTCTCTAGAAGGTCATGATAGTGATTCTCTAGAGCAAAGTCTTGTTGGTGTCGCTGAAGAGGATAAGTCTAGTTCTAAGGCTCTTCTCGAACACGTCCTTAATGGAAGTTCATCACATTTGCACGAAGATGCTCAGTGGTTACTCGAATACTGCTAAAATCGAATTTGGCTAACAAGACGCTGCACCCAACCGCTTACACGGTTGAGTTTCGCTCCGCGATTTGGTAGGAGTTTCTTGAAACAAAAATCATAGCGTGTTGGCCAGGTTCGCGGTTGGTGTGCTTTACGTTCTACTAGAGATATCCCATTGCAGAGTGCTCAACCAGATTACTCAGTGCAG
>NZ_JBHUJB010000077.1:0-5510 GCF_042683245.1 Rubritalea tangerina | reverse complement strand
AACCTTTAGAGAAATCCCGCATAGAGGGGCTACACGAAAAACCGCTTAAGTCCGTGCCATTCGAGACAGGTAATAGTTTTCTATGGCTCGGCGCATTCGTCCGGCTTGGATGCGGACGATGGGATCGGACTGTGGGTCAAAGTTACTGGGGCGGTTGAAGGCATTGACGGCGATATTGTATGCCGAGATATTGTGCCGAGATATTGTGTTGTCTGCCTTCGAGGGTTTCGACGGTAACGTAACGCAGGAAGTTACTTAATTTTGGTGAGGAGGCAAATCTGTGAGTTGCTAGGATTTTATCGAGTTCAGCGAGGATGGATTGATCATGCTCGGAGCTAACAACGGTAAGCGATAGATTAGATTTGTCAGGGGATGGTTGAGGTTTTGGGTGGGGCATAATGGAGGTCGGGGAGAAGTAAAAAAATCGGTTACCTTAGAGTTACGGTAACTTACTTACGAAGTACAGCACTTTGAGCCACTATCATGAGAGATCAGTCGACGTAGGTGTCGGCAATCGGTGTAACTTCGTACCTGATAGGTTTTAGCAGGGAGGGGGTCACTGGAGATAAAATCTATAACAAACTTAAACAAATGAGTCATTTTTTCTCACTTGACGGGGCTGTAGCGGTCATCACAGGCGGAACATCAGGGATAGGGTTAGAGGCTGCGAAGCGGTTCATTGAGGCAGGAGCTAAGGTTGTCATATCAGGTCGAAAGGATGGCACGCAGATCGCGGATGAAATTGGTGCGACATTTGTGCAATGTGATGTGTCTAACGAGGAATCTGTAGCACACTTGATGAAGGAGACGCAGGCTACTTACGGTAACATTGATGTCATAGTAAACAATGCGGGAGCGAATTTCGGGTATGACGTCTTGATGGAGACTGAGACCGACAACTTTGATAAGAACTTCAATATTAACACGAAAGGTGTGGTGTATGGCATCAAGTACGGTGTGCCATTGATGAATGATGGTGGTCGTATCGTGAATGTCTCATCGATGGCTGGATTACAGGGTGCGGCCTATCTTTCACCCTATGTGGCGTCAAAGTGGGCGGTGATAGGTGTGACGCGCACTGCTGCGATGGAGTTAGGATCGCGCGGGATTCGTGTGAATGCGATTTGTCCCACCTCGGTGAACACACCGATGGCGAATACGGAGGACGGTCAGCCACAGCTACGGATGGAGCGCAAGGCAGTGCCACTAGGTCGTATTGCCGAACCTGAGGAGGTGGCGGCGATGATTCATTTTCTCGCGGCGACGGATTGTAATTTTGTGAGTGGTCAGGCGATCGCAGTCGATGGCGGGTTCAGTGCCGGCATGAGCATTGAGGCGTACAACACCCTCGCAGCAGAGTAAGAGATTTAACCCAAATAAATTAAACCAATAGAAACCGAATATAATGGGAGCAGACGGAGAAACTAAGACAACAAATGCGGATTTCATGCATTATGCATTGAAGCGCTGTTGGGCCGCTGAAGGTGCGAGTGAAGAACACGCAACCGCAGTGGCTGATGCATTGATGATAGGCATTCGCCAAGGCAAGCTAAATCAAGGACTAGGAGTATATGAAGCGATCGATTTGACGAATCAGATGGGTTTGTTAGATATCAAGGCTGTTCCAGAAATCGTAAATGAAGGATCTAGCTTTGCTGTGTATGATGGCAAACGCTCTACTGGATATTATACAATGACTTTGATGGCTCGCACGGCTATCAAGAAGGCTAAGGAACATGGTATTGCAGTTGTGTTTGGTTCTAACCACCATGATGCAGGAAGTTTCGGTGCGTACACTTGGATGGCACACGAGGCTGACTGTGTAGCTCAAACATCTAACAACTCTGTGCCAATGTGTTCGCCGCTAGGTGGTATGGGCAATACCATCGCGGTACCGCCACTCGATGCTATTGGGCCATCGGGTGAGAAGCCTCCAGTATGGATGAGTACTAAGCTTTGCGAATGGTACGATGCCGATACGGCGCAGGCTGTTCTTCAGGGGACTAAGTTGAAGGGAGATTATGTCATCGATCCAGACACAGGCGCTTTGAGCAATGACCTCGCACCTTATGCGAAGCCAGTCGAGGGTTATGGTCGTGTGTATGACCAGACCTGCTTCCAAAACTTAGGGAGCCCACGTGTTTACATGCTGAACCTTTGGAATGAATTGCTCACAGCCATTATTAACCCGCTGGGCATCATCACTCCTGAAGTCCCAAGTCTCACGGATATTGTAGAAGGTAAGGCTAATGGCACGTCAGTAGGTGGTAGTTACTACATTTGTATCGACCCGTCTAAGTTTGGAGCCATTGGAGATGTGGAGGCAAAGTCTGACCGCTTCGCTGAGGCGATTGAAGGAACCAAGTCACTTCCAGGAGGACGTGGATGTCGTATGCCAGGTTCTTCAGGTTGGAAGAGTCTCAACTCAGGAGCTGCGGAAGTGAAGGTTTTGGCATCTCATTGGGAGCCATTCTTCACGACTCAAGCTGGTCGTCATGGTTGGACTGAGGAAAGCCTCCGCGCCGATTGGGAAGCTCAGAAGTAATGGTCTATGCGCCTCGCGTTGTGGCGGGGCGCTCTATGTTAACTCAGAGAATATACAAATAATGAAACCGTTAGATGGTAAAGTGGCGATTGTGACTGGTGCGACGAAGTCGAAAGGCTTGGGCAAGGCGATCGCAGTAAAGTTATCCGAAGAGGGAGCCAAAGTGGCTCTGACTGGACGTGCGAGCTCCAAGGATGGAGTGGAAGCGAATGTGGCAGAGATTGAAGCTGCTGGTGGCACTGCGATGTCTGTCTTGGTCGATGTGTCTAACCAGAGCGAAGTCGATGCCGCAGTGAAGGCTGTGGCTGATAATTTTGGTTCTGTCGACATTTTGGTGAACAACGCAGGTGTTGGCTTCGGCTCGGCGATCCTCGATGAGAATGATGACAAGGCGTGGGACGCGAACTACGGCGTGAACGTGAAGGGAACGATGGCCCTGTGTGAGGGCGTGGTGCCATTCATGGAAAAAGCAGGAGGTGGTTCTATTGTGAATGTGGCTTCGACTGCTGGTATCGCAGCGAGTGTTGGGATGCCCTATCCCTATGTAGCAACCAAGCATGGTCTGGTAGGTGCAACGAAGGTGATGGCTCTCGAATTCGCCTCCAAAGGCATTCGCGCGAATGTGGTAGCACCTGGTGCGATCAATACGGATATGTTGCAGACTGCGTATGCAGCGATTGCTGAAGCTGAAGGCATTTCTGTAGAAGAAGCTGCCGCGAATGAAAACTCTAGCATCCCACTTGGACGCCCTGCGGAACCAAGCGAGATCGCAGCTGCTATTTCCTTCCTAGCGGGACCCGACTCATCTTACGTGACTGGCATCGTATTGCCAGTGGCTGGTGGCATGGCTCCTGGAATTTAACCCATAATCTTCATAGCCGAGTGGGCTGTATTCGCAGCGCAGCCCATTCGCATGAAATGCAATCAACCATCTTTATGTCAGGCGAAAAACCTAGCTTAAACTTCGAGACGCCGAAATTTAGCTACGATGAATTGGCGCAGCAATTAGTAGATTATACTCCCGATACTGAGAGGTACCCGCACGATGAGGCTTCGGTGGTGAGTGTGGTTGAGGGTATTCGTGCAGGGCGTATTGGAAATGTGGCAGTGGGTGGGTGTCTGATGAAGGACGGTGAGATTATCAGCCGAGAGATTTCGAAGGCTGTGGCTCCTTTCCATCGCACGGATTTGCATGTTGAGATGGTCTTACTCAATGAGCTTGAGGAAAAGCTATGCGATAATAAGAAGCCACGGATGCGGGACTACACGCTGTTCACGAGCCAAGAGCCGTGTCCGATGTGTTTGGCTCGCATTTGTTTCAATCAGGTGGGGAAGACGTATTACGTGTATCGTGATGGGAACAGCCCGGAAGCGGGAGCTCAGACGAATTGGGATAGGTTGCCCCCTGGGTTCAAGGGCTTGGGCAGTAGATTGGTGATAGAGGAAGCTCAGTGTTCGCCGGAGCTGAAGGAGATTTCGAGGCAGGTTTGGCTGAATTCGATCGGGCCAGCAGTGAATGAATTTTTAGATCGATACTAGGAGGATGGCACAAGCAGTAGCATTGGTGACGGGAGCCAACCGAGGCATTGGCAGTGAGACAGCAAAGCAGCTGGCTGCGAAAGGTCATAAAGTGCTTCTCGGTGTTCGCTCTGAAGGGTCGGCTCGTGAAGTAGCTGATGTGATCGTTGAGAATGGAGGAGTAGCAGAAGAGCTTCTGATAGATGTTTCTGATAGAGGATCAATTGAAAAGGCTGTGGGTGAGGTTCGAGTTGGAGGTAGACTTGATGTGCTCGTCAACAATGCGGCGCTGTTGTTGGACATCGGCAAGCAACCAACTGAAGTGGGAGACGCTGAGATGCGTCAGACATTTGAGGTGAACTTTTTTGGACCTTTTTACCTGACTCAGTTGTTGGCTCCGATGCTCATGGCGAGCCCAGCGGGGCGTTTGGTGAATATGTCGACGACAGTGGCTTCTTTGAATCAACTCGCTGATCCTGATTCGCCAGCGCGCGATGATATTTGTCCTGCGTACCAGGCATCGAAGGCTGCTCTGAATGTTCTGACACTGACCTTTGCGAAACAATTTACTGACTCTGGGTCGGCAGCAAAATCGAACTCTTGTTGTCCGGGCTGGGTGATGACTGACATGGGGGAAGAGGATCTCCCTGATTATGGAGAAGGGGTGAAGCCGAAGACACCTGCTGAGGGAGCTGATACGGCAGTGTGGTTGGCGACACTACCTGCTGACGGTCCGACTGGCGGCTTCTTCTCTGGCAGAAAGCCACGCGCGTGGTGAGGAAACTAACATTCTAACAATAAAACTAAGATTATGGCAGACAAACCAATGAACTACCCTCCTATGTCGGAGGAAAAGCTGAAGAAGCTTCAGGATTACTATGAGAACGGCACAAGTTTCGACGGTGTTCCGAAGAAGGTGCAGGATCACTTACTGCGAGTGAAGCAGATGGGTGGGGGCAGGAACGTAGTCGATTTTGCATATTTTGATTCTTACTGGTTATGTCGTGTATGGCGCTGATCCGGGCCAGGAAATATGGGGGATGAATTTTGAGACACAAGCGGCAGTGTATGCTGCGACGATCGCTTTGGGGACGATATGCACAGTGGTGGGAATCTACATGTTAGGTGCGCCATTTGTGAATAAATTGAAGTCAGTATTTAACTATTCAGAATATTAGAGATATGAAATTAGCATGTGTTCATTCATCGGCACCGAATGCGGTTGAGGCGTTTGGTTTATTGAGCGAGAGGTATACATTTGTTGCGCCTGAGGAGGCTGATGCGATTGTGGTACTTGGTGGAGACGGGATGTTGTTGCATTCGATTCATGCTCACCGTCATTTAGGGCTACCATTTTTTGGTATGAATAGGGGGACAGTGGGGAATGGCACGGACTTAAGCGGTTTTTCGTGTAGCCCCTCTATGCGGGATTTCTCTAAAGGTTTTA
>NZ_JBHUJB010000076.1:0-93072 GCF_042683245.1 Rubritalea tangerina | reverse complement strand
GATGGATCGAAGAAGTCGTAAGTCGCTGATGGATAAACTACAGCTCCTTAAGTGAACGCGCATGGGAGTTTGGTTGAGTCTTGTGAAGTTTGCGCTTCGCGATTTTAGAGTGAATCGGATTATCTTACAGAATGTCATCGTTGTCATTCAGTTGTGATGCCCGCATCACTCCTTCACTCCGCCTTGATATTCTGCAAGCTCATTCCGACCATTCGTCCATTCCGTTTCGATCAATGGTATTAGAGATGGTGATGCCTGAGAGTGCGACGCGTACAGAGATCCAAAAATATGGAAGTTTGGTTTGGAGCGAGGACGGGCGTTTTCCCCTGCGTTGGTCGAGGATTTTTTGGAGTGTGAGCTCGTCGGAAGAAGGGCGAGCCTGTTGCTCTTGTTTGATGAGTCTGTGTATGAGGTCGACGGAGGGTTTAAACTCTGGGCATTCGACGAGTGGTAGCCAGTTAGAGAGCCCCTCGCGCCAAACGAGTGTGGTATTGAGGTTGAGCTTTCTGTCGACGATGAGAGCTCTCATCTGATCTTCTGAAATTGGGCCGCGACGCACTCCCGCAAAGTTGTAAAACCACACCTTTTTTTGCACGTGAAGCACTCTAGAGATGTGATGTTAGAGTGCAATGGTGAAATGCGGTGTTCGATGGGAAGTGTGGAAGTCAAGGGAGAGGGGGATGTTAGGGGCGGGTGACTTCGATTTGTTGGGTGGCGAAGGTGAGGTTGGCGTCGTTGAAGTGTTGGATGAGTGAGCGTAGGACTTGGGAGCGGATGCGGGTGCGGTCGCGGATGTTTTCGATGAAGTAGCGGCCTTCGACGAGGATGCCGGCGAGTTGGTGGCCACGGTCATCGTTCCAGACGCCGCGGATGACGATATCTGCGGTGTTAGGGATGATGGTGGGTGTGGCATTGATGGCGGCGGCGGCGACTTGTTCGACGCGGTCGAGGTCGGCATCGTAATTGACTTGGAAGCGGATGCGGACGCGGACGGGTTTATCGAGGTAGGAGAAGTTGGTGATGACGGAGTTGGCGAGGACGGAGTTGGGGTAGTCGAGGATGATGTCGTCGGAGTTGCGGATTTGGGTACGGCGCAGGCCGATTTCTACGACATCGCCCCAGGCGCCCCAGTGTTTGCCAGGTCGTTCGATTTTGATGCGGTCACCGATGCGGATTGGTCGGTCGGTGATGAGGAAGATGCCGGAGAGGATATCTGAGAGGGTTTCTTTAGCGGCGAGGCCGATGGCGATACCAGCGATACCTGCGCTGGCGAGGAAGGGGGTGATAGCGACGCCGTGGTTACTGAGGACGAGCAGGAAGATGGCAAAGCTGAGGACGAGGAAGTGGAAGCGTTTGATGAAGTAGACGAGGCGGTCGTCTAGGTCATTGCTCGTAGCGGCGCTGAGGCGCTCGAGGTGTTTGAGGATAAAAAACTTAAAGAAGACGTGTACGAGGAGGCCTGCGACGACGATGGCGCCGGAGCGGTACCAGACATTGAGTGAATCCCACCATTCCATAGTGGGTTAGTGTAGGGAGAGGGGAGGCGGGGTGTCGAGGGGGAAAGAGGGGAGTTGCTAGTTGGGCTGGGGGGATAAAAAAATCCGGCTACGGTTGTTGCCGTGCCGGAGTATTAGGAAGCCTGGTATGGGCTTCTTGTGGATGTGATACTTCGTCTTAGACGACGCTCATCATATCGAGGACTTTATAGACGTAGAGTCCTGCCATGGTGATGAGTGAGAAGAGGAAGAGAAGGATGCAGATCTGGATCGTTTTTTTCGCCATCATAGCTCTGAATGATTGGGTAGTGGTTGAAAAAAAGCCTCGCTCACTGAGGAGCGAGGCTTAGGAGAAATGGGATTAGGCACCAACGCTGAAGCGTTCGTAACGAACGAGCTTGAGTGTGTCGCCGAGCTCCTTGCTCTTGGCTTCGAGAAGCTGAGTGATGGAGAGGTCTGGGTCCTTCACGAAGGATTGTTCGAGGAGGACTTGCTCGCTGAAGAACTTGTTGATCTTACCTTTAAGGATGTTGTCGATGATGTTGGCAGGCTTGCCAGCAGCTTCGAGTTGCTTACGGTTGATTTCGTTTTCTTCTTCGACAGCAGAGGAGTCGATGTCATCACGAGTGAGGCCAGCTGGGTTCGCAGCAGCGACGTGGAGAGTGATGTCTTTCACGAGTTCCTGGAAGGAAGCGTCGGAAGTGGTTTCTGCTTTTTCAGTAGCGACTTCGATGAGGACGCCCACCTTACCACCCATGTGGATGTAGGAAGCGGCAGCACCTGCGTCTACTGCGAAGCGTGTGAGGCGAGAGATCTTGATGACTTCACCGAGTTCCGCGAACTTAGCGCCGAGAGCGTTTTCGACAGTGCCTTCGCCGAAAGGAACAGCGAGTGCTGCTTCTGCGTCAGCTGCATCGCTGTTTGCGATTGCTTCGATGATTTCGCCAACGAATGCCTGGAATGCCTCGTTTTTAGCAACGAAGTCAGTTTCGCAGTTTACTTCAGCGAGTACGCCAGTTTTAGCGCAGTTAGAAACGAATGCTGCGACGATACCTTCGGAAGTTTCGCGGTCAGCGCGGTCGCTACGCTTTGCTTCCCCTTTTTCGCGGAGGAGCTTAGCTGCTGCTTCGAGGTCACCGTTTGTTTCGGTGAGAGCTTTTTTACAAGCCATCATACCTGCGGATGTGAGCTTGCGGAGTTCTTGAACTGCGGATGCTGTAATAGCCATGGGA
This sequence comes from Rubritalea tangerina, assembly GCF_042683245.1. NCBI lineage: Bacteria > Pseudomonadati > Verrucomicrobiota > Verrucomicrobiia > Verrucomicrobiales > Rubritaleaceae > Rubritalea > Rubritalea tangerina. Next base: position 90,344 of record NZ_JBHUJB010000076.1, on the reverse strand, counting down.
TTCGATTAAGATTTGAGATTAAGCGTGAATGGGTGGAATCGGGATACTGCGGGAGCTGGGTCCCGCAGTGGAAGTGATTCTCTGTGACGTATTAGCCCTTTGCGCCCACGACGATGGAGTCGACGAGGTTTTGGAGGAGAATACGGATGGAGCGGATAGCGTCGTCGTTGCCTGGGATTGGGTAGTCGACAACTGATGGGTCAGCATTGGAGTCGACGATAGCGATCACAGGGATGTTAAGGCGACGAGCCTCTGCGACAGCGATTGTTTCGCGAGCGGAATCAACGATAACGATAGCGTCAGGAAGCTTGTCCATGTTACGGATACCGCAGAGGTTGCGGAAGAGCTTACCGCGCTCACGAGCGAGAGCAGCGAGTTCTTTCTTAGACATTGCCTTGAACTCAGGTTGCTTCTCGATGTCTTCGAGGTACTTGAGGCGCTCAACGGAGCGGCGGATAGTAGAAAGGTTAGTGAGTGTTCCACCCAACCAGCGGTGGTTGACGTAGAACTGGCCAGCAGCTTCAGCAGCTTCTTTGACAGCTTCTTGAGCTTGGCGCTTACATCCAACGAAGAGGATCTTCTTGCCCTTGCCGGCGATGTCGGTGAGGAAGTCAGATGCTTTGTCGAGATTTTGGACAGTCTTCTCGAGGTCGATGATGTAGATGCCGCCTTTGTCCTTCATGAGGTAAGGCTTCATCTTTGGATTCCATTTGCGTGTCTGGTGTCCGTAGTGAACGCCAGCGTCTACCATTTCTTGGATAAGTTCGTTTACCATAATTGTGTGTGTCTTCCCTTGAATCAGGGGAGCTCTGAGTTTTGAGAAACCCCGCCGCGATGGAGATTTTGCTTCGTCTGAGTTTCTCGTTGTTATGCGGCGGCGAGAGATGAAGCGCGCGGGTATTAACAGTCGATGATGGATTTGGCAAGAAATTGTTTATGCGTTTTCTTCTGTGGGTGGGGTTTGGTGTAAGTGCTTGGTTGTAGGATGGTTTTACTTAACTGATCTTAAGTATATCCTGATCTCAAATTTTTGGTGTGATTGAGTGAAATGTTGGGTGGGGGTGAGTGTACTGGTGGGGGTGTCATGCAAGTGAGAAAGCCTTGCTAATGGGTGGAGGTGGTGGCTAACTGCGGTTCTTGAGCCAGTCGCTATTAGTATTAGAAGCCTTAGTTCCGGTCATTGTTGTGATTGGGGTGGGAGCGTTATTGAGGAAGTACGAGGTTCTGCGTGAGGACATTGAGCGTGGGATGATGCAGATGGTGGTGCAGGTTTTATTGCCGGCATTGACATTGGCGAATATCATTGGGAACGAGAGTTTGGACGACTGGGGAGAAGTGGGGATGGTAGCGGGCTTTGGCTGTGGTGGTTTATTAGTGGGATTAGCATTGGCGTATGGTTTTGCGGGCTTGATGGGGATGCAGAAGGGGGACGGGAAGCGGACTTTTGGGGTGACGGCTGGGATTCAGAATTATGGGTTTATGGGGGTGCCTTTGTTGTTGAGTTTATTTCCTGGGGATGACTTGTTGGGGGTATTGTTCACGCACAATGTGGGGGTGGAGTTAGCGATGTGGACGGTGGGTGTGTCGTTGATGAGTGGGGACAAGAACTTCAGTTGGCGTTTATTTATGAAGGCACCGATTATTGCGGTGGTGGTGGGTTTGTTGATCAACGCGGTGGGATTGGATCCACTCTTTGAGGGGGCGCCGATGGCGGCTTTCCAGATGTTAGGTGCGGCGGCGATTCCGATTGCATTGATTGTGATTGGGGCGGGTTTGGTTGAGCTTTTGCGCAAGGAACGTTTTGATTGGAAGGTGGCGATTGGAGCAGTGGTGGTGCGTTTGGTATTGATTCCGGCATGTATGATTGGGGCGGCGTATGCTTTGCCGATTTCGTTGCAGTTGAAGCAGGTGATGGTGATTCAGGCTGCGATGCCGGCAGCGATGTTTCCGATCGTGTTAGCGAAGCACTATGGTGGGAAGCCGGAGGTGGCTGTGCAGGTGGTGGTGGCGACGACGGTGGCATGTTTTGTGACGATGCCATTTGTGATCGTGATTGGGATGTGGGCCTTGGGGCTGTAGTGTGGGTGAGGATGAATGCGCCGGTTGAAAATCGGTGAAGCGATTTCATGGGGTAAGGCATGGTCTTGGTATTGGGATTGCTACTGCTGCGGCATGAATGAGACGGTATTAATCCTTCTTGGGGTGCTGCCAGTGGTGTTGATCGTGGCGCTGGGGGCGCTTTTGAGGGTGTTGGGAGTGTTTAAGCCCGAGATGGAGAAGGGGTTGATGCAGTTAGTGGTGCATATTTTGTTACCTGCGCTGACATTGGTGAGTGTGGTAGGCAATGAGGCGCTACGAGGTTGGGGGAAGATGGGTAGCGCATTGGGTTTTGGTTATGGCAGTGTGGTGGTCGGATTGGCGGTAGCGTATCTGGCAGCGTGTGCCTTGAAGATGGAGCGCGGGCAGGGGAAGCGCACTTTTACGGTAGCGAGTGGGGTGCAGAATTCGAGTTACATGGCTATTCCTCTCTTGTTGGAGTTATTTCCCGAGAGTGGGGCCTTAGGGGTTTTATTCACCTACAATGTTGGGGTAGATCTGGCACTATGGACGATAGGGGTGATGGTGATGAGTGGGGATCCGAGGGTGAGTTGGAGAATTTTTTTGAAGGGGCCGGTGATCGCGGTGGTGCTAGGTTTGGCGCTGAATCAGATGGGCGGAGAGGTTTTGTTGGACGGGGTTCCGGGGGTGACATTGCAGATGCTAGGGAATTGTGCCATTCCGGTGGCTTTGTTGGTGATCGGTGCCGGTTTGGTGGATTTGCTTCATAAGGCGAGACCTGACTGGAAGGTGGCTACTGGGTCTGTGGCGGTGCGGTTATTATTGGTGCCCGCGTGTATGATTGTGGCAGCGTATGCCTTGCCGATTTCTGGGCAGCTCGCGCAGGTGATGGTGATTCAGGCGGCGATGCCGGCAGCGATGTTTCCGATCGTGTTAGCGAAGCACTATGGTGGAAGGCCGGAGGTGGCCGTGCAGGTGGTGGCTGCGACGACATTGGCGTGTTTTGTGACGATGCCATCGGTGGTGATGGTGGGCAAGCGTGTGCTGGGCTTGTAGGGCAGGTAGAAATTTAATGCTTTCTATTTGGTGGGCATTTGTCATGTCGCTTGGGCATGAATGCGGATGTCTGGTACCAATGTGATCGTTGTTTGGCGTGTTGTAAGTGGCCAGGTGATGTGAAGGTGGAGGCCGATGAGGTGGATGCGATCGCGGCGCATTTGGGGATGGAGGTGGATGTATTTATTGAGAAGTTCACGCGGCTGCGGACGAATCGTTCGGGCTTATCGTTGATTGAGAAGGGGAACCACGAGTGCATCATGTTGGAGGATGGTGGGTGTAAGATTCAGGCGGTGAAGCCTTTTCAATGTAAGGGGTTTCCGAATCGCTGGAATTTTCCGGGCTGGCAGAAGGTATGTCAGGCGAAGCCGGTGCCGATGGCGGATGCGCTTGCGTTGGGCTTGGTAGATGCTGGTGAGCTGTCGGCTAATAAGGATGTGAGGGGGAGTGAGTTGGCATAGAAAAGCCGCAGCCTTGTGGGACTGCGGCTTTTGAGGGAATGGAGGGATGTGGGGGGGTTATTTACGGCGTCGCATGATCAGGGCCAAGCCGCCGAGGCCAATGAGTGCGGTGGCGCTGGGTTCAGGTACGGCGACGATTTGGAAGCCGGTGATGCCGACGTTGGATTCGCGGTTGCTTACTGAGAGGGTTTGGTTGGAGCCGGTGAGTCCAGTGAAGCGAGCCCACATGCCCGTGCCGCCGAGGGATTGTTCGTCATTGAGGTAGTTGTCTACGGCAGCGTTATTTTGGCCGGTGGGGTTGATGTGGATTGTTTCGCCGCTACCGCTGGCGGTGAGGTCGAATTCGTGCGCGCTATTGAGGGCGTAGTAGACGATGATGTCGTAGTTGGCGTAGTTGATTTCGCTGAAGGTGACGACGAGGTCGGCCTGCATGTCGGTGCGGTTGCGGAAGAGTTCGCGTGCTCCATTGCCGGCGACGTAGGTGGCATCGGTATTCCAGCCATTGGTGTGGGACCAGGTGACATCGATCGTGCTGCCGTCGATGTCGTTGGCATTGCTGGTGACCGATTCCCAGGTGAGGTCATTGACGACGCCGACTCCTGAGGGATCAGTGATGGCGGTACTGCCGAAGCTGATACTGGTAATGGCTGCCTGAGAGGTGCATATATTCAGTAATACAGCTGAAGCGAAGATAGTTTGGTATGTGCGTTTCATATGTTTTATTTGTTTCTTATGGTTTCATCAGTCAGCCGCAGAGGGGCTGGCGGAGTGAGGGGACGTGCTGTGAGGCGGGGAAAGTTGGTTGTGTTTGATGAGGGAGCGCATGGTTTTTGGGGGGATGATTCCATCGATGACGAAGAGTTCGTCGATGGAGAGGACGGCTTGGTTTCCAGGTTCTGTGGTGTTCCAGAGTTCGGAGAAGAGCATGAGGGGAACGGCAGTGTCGTTTCGGGTGAGGGTGTTGATGTTCTTGGGAGCGGCTTGGGGGACGGAGGTGTCGTAGCGTTTGTGGTAGGTGGTGGGTTCTGGGGAGGCATCGACGTAGAGGAGAAGTTCAGGCCAGCCATCGGTTCTGTTTTTTCCGGTGTAGATGCCTGTGATGTGATGCCACTGGCCGTCGGCGAGGTTAGTAGAGCCGGTGACCCATGCTCGGCCGGTGGAGAGGCCGATGCGCAGTTGATTATCTGAGCGACTGAGGAAGTGGTAGAAGCTAGCGGTGCTGGGGGCATTGAGTGGGGCGCGGTGGTCGGCGTGGCGGTCTCCCCAGCCGAGGACATTTGCGGTGTGGGCTTGGGGTGTGGTGGTGGGGATTTTGATCCAGAAGGCGACTGAGCGCGGCGAGCTACCGCTGAATCCTGGCCAATGGGTGTTGAGTGTGCCGCCTTGGCCGTGGGAGTGGATGGCGCGGCCGAAGCGTCCGGGTACGGAGTCTAGCTTATTTGGGCTGGGGGCTGCTGAAGGGAGTGGGAGTTGGGAAGCGGTGGGGCTGAGGTCATGGAGTGTGTCCATATTCCAGTGGAGGTAGGGCAAGGTGGTGGGGAGTTCGGCGTTGAAATGCGCCATTGAGTTTTTGATGGGGGTGAAGGTGCCGAGGGTGGTGATACGCACTGCCTGGTCTGCTAGTAGTGGGATTTCAGGCTGCGAAGAGGAGCGGAGGCTTTTGGCGAGGATGGAGCCTTTGAAGACGTGGACTTCATCGTATTGGTCAGGGGAGGAGAGGACGGCGAACTCGGTGCCGAGGTCTATGACTTGGAGTTCGGTGGTTGTGAGTGTGAATCCCTTTGCGCGCGGGGGAACATGAAACCAAGCTTTGCCTTGGTGAAGGTGGAGGGTTTGGTGGTCATGGAGGGTGAGGTCCGCAGGGGCTGAGATGATGGAGCGCACTCCTGAGTCGAAGGTGAGTTCGACACTGCCCTGGGTCAGGGTGAGCTGGGAGCCTGCAGACATTTTGTTAGGCTGCGAGGGATCTTCTGGATGGGAGTCTGAGTGGGTGAGCGTGAAGTGGGATCCAGGGGTGGCGCGCAGGCTGAGCTCCGCGCGTGGGGGAGTGGGGAAGAAAAGGTTGAGTACGATGAGGGTGAGGAGGATGGTGGCAGCGGCGGCAAGGGTAGCGATTTTGAATTGGCGGCGTTTCTGGCGCTGCATGATGCTTTCAATCGGGACGGCGGAGGCCGTGCGCTGTTGGTTGATCTCGTGGTCGACTTGGAGGAGGGTGTCGAGGTCGCTGTGTGCAAGGTATGTTTTAAGGGCCTCAGGGTTGTTGAGGAGTTCTTGTTCCAGTTGTTCGAGTGTGCTCGTGCTGATGCAGCCATCGAGGAGGTCTTGGATGGCTTGGTGGAGTTCGGAGGATTTCACGCGAGTCCTCCTTTCAGGCGCAACTCGATGCAGGTGCGCAATTTTTCACGGATTCTGCAGAGGGTGACGCGGAGTGATCCGGTGGGGCGGTTCCAGGTGTGTGAGAGGGACTTGAGGTCGTTGTGGGAGGAATAGCGGGCGCTGATGAGTTGTTGTTCATCGGGCTTGAGGCTTTGGAGGCAGGACTGGAGTGCAGTGAGTTGGTGTTCGAGCTGGGTGGGAGCTTGTTGGAGTTTTGCCTCATGGATGGCGCTCATGAGCTCAGCTGAGAGGGTCGTTTTCTGCTGTTTTTTTTGTTTATCCCAATACTTCATGACCTTGTTGCGGGCGATGGTGAAGGCCCAGGCTTTGAAGTCTGATCCGAGTGTGTAGCTGTTCTTTTTTTCCCAGAGGACGATATTGGTTTCTTGGAGGACGTCGCAGACATCTGGGCAGCCGGGCAGGAGCGAGATGATAAATCCTCGGAGGGCGGTCTGGTGGCTGGTGAGCAGACTGATAAACTCGGTGGTGTGCGACGGGCTTGGCATTGGAAGTCGATGGGGAATCCCGAGTTTAGCGAATGCGTTAACAAAAATCTGTGACTTTTTTGCCTGAGGAGGAGGTGTGGGGGAGAAAATGTGAAAAATCGCAAAAAAGATCTTGCGCGAGTGGTTGGGATGTGGTTCTTTGCGCCCGCGCTCAGCGCAACCATTCTGCGTCCCGTTCGTCTAATGGTTAGGACTCCGCCCTTTCACGGCGGCAATAGGGGTTCGAATCCCCTACGGGATGCCATTTTCTTTCGAGAGAATGCCAATTAAAAAAGAGTCACTCAAGCGAGTGGCTCTTTTTTGTGTTTGGGGGGTGAGAGTTGGTGGATCGGGGGGCTGTGTGCGAAGTAGGCGCTGGGCTTGGGGAATAGTGATTTGATGAAGCCTGAGGTGCTTCTATTATAGATCTATCGCGGAGCGTTCAGTCTCAATGCTTTCAGCGTTGGTCGTGACAAACCACATGTTTTCCCAAGGTGTCGCCTGTGGTTCGACCTTGGGCTGGGTTCCTGGACCTTGAGGGGGGCTTGTGTTTAGAAGCCTTTGGGGGCTTGGTATCCGGGGTGGTCTTTTTTGAGCTGTGCTTTGTAGGTGGCGGCGTCTTTGGCTTTCCCGGATTTTTCGAGTGATTTGATGAGTTTGTAGAGGCCGTCGGCGTGTGAGGCATCTTCATCGTCGAAGGTTTCGACGACGAGGACGTAGTGTTGGGCGGCGGTTGGGAAGTCGTCTTTGAGGTAGGCGACATCGCCGAGGGCCATGAGGAGGCCGGCTTTAATTTTACCGGATGGGCGGAGTGCGAGAGCTTCTTCGCCGACAGTTTTTGCTTCATCGAGTCGGTTGAGGCCGATGAGGGCGGTTGCTTTATCGAGCATGGCTTCGACGCGGCGGGCATCTTCTTTCTCCATGGTGAGGAGGTTATCGGCGGCGAGGAGGGCGAGGGTCCATTGTTGGTTTTTAAGTTGGGCTTTCGCGAGGAGTCGCCAGACGACGGTAGGCGTTTTTTGTGGGACGCCTTCTTCGCAGCCTTTGGTGAGGTAGTAGGCAGCTTCTTTAAAGTCGCCGGCATTGTAGCATTGGCTTCCGAGCCAGCGGTAGACTGGGAGGGGGATTTGTTTGGTTAGTTCGATGTCCTCGGCTTGTTTGAGGGCGGTTTTGAGGCCATCGACGTCCTTGAGTGAGTAGCGCGCGAGGATGAGGAGCATGGCAGTTTGTTTGCCGTAGGATTCCTTATCCATTTCTTGGGCTGTTTCGAGGTGGGGGATGGCATTTTTGAATTGGTCGATTTTGAAGTACGCGGAGCCGAGCCAGTAGTGGCTATTGGCTTTGACTTTGGGGGTGAGGTCTTTGAAATCGCGGAGGAGTTGTTCGAGGCGTTCTACGACATCCTCATAGCGTTTGGCATCGCGTTGGATGCGAGCGCTGAGTTGGAGGGACATGGCGGCGATTTGGCTTTGAGGGGCATTTTTGATGACGGCGTCGAAGTCTTTGAGTGCTTTGACGCGGTCGCCGAGTTCCATGTACGACTGGCCGCGTTTGGCGAATGCGTTATTGATGCGCGGGTCATTGGGGGCATCTTTAATGAACTGGCTGAAGCTGGTGGCAGCGCCTTCGTGGTTACCAATTTCTGAGAGGCACCAGGCTTTTTTATAGAGGAGCGAGGGAAGGTTACGCTTATCGATGAACTCGGTGCTGATGGCATTATACGCCTCTGCGGCTTCTTTGTATTTTTTCTCACCGTAGAGAGTTTCGGCCTTCATGAGGATGGCCTGGTGGATGTATTTGCTGGTGCCGCGGCCGACGGCGTAGTTTTGGATGAACTGGTCGACCATTTCGGGGATACGTTCGCCATCGATATTGTAGAGGGCGAGGAGTTTGTAGTAGGCGGCTTCGAAGGCTTGGTCGGTACCTGGGGCTGAGCGTTCGACGTCGAGGAAGTAGTTAATGGCCTCGGCGTAGTCCTTTTTTTGGAAGTAGGTTTGGCCGACGATGACGCCTTGTTGGGCGAGTTGTTTGGGGTCGAGTTTGACTTGGGATTTACCGAGTTGGTTGAGGATGGCGGCGTAATCTTTATCTTGGTAGTAGAGGCCGAGGAGGGCGATATGGGCATTGGCCTTCCAAGGGGATTGTTTGACCTCCATGGCGATATCGAAGTATTTTTTCGCGAGTTCAGATTTCTTGAGGGCAGCGGCTGCGACGCCGGCGTGGTAGGCGGTTTCGGAGCGCAGTTCAGGGGGCTGAGAGGGCAGGAGGAGGGCCTCGTAGAGTGGGAGAGCTTTATCGTATTTCTTTTCGGCTAGGAGAATGTGTGCGGAAGAGATCTTTGCCTGATTTTTGTAGGGGCTATCGATCGGGCTGTTGGCGACTTTTTCGAGGAGGGGATGGGCGCGTTTAGGGTCCTTGAGTAGGAGGTAACACTGGGCGCGGAAATAGATGGAGCGCAGTTGGTCCTCAGGTTTTTTAGCATTGGCGGCGGTGAGTCCGAAAAGGCGTGCGGCTTGTTGGTAGCGCTTTTTGTTGTAGTTGTCGTAGGCGAGTCGGTAGGCAGCGGCAGCGACGTAGTGGCCGGTGCGGTACTTTTGGATGATTTGGTCGAAGAGCATGCTGGCTTGGCGCGGCATGCCAACGGCGTGGTACGATTCGGCTAGGTAGTAGGTGGCGGGCTGGGCGAACTTGTGTCTAGGGTACATCCGGATGTAGTCATCGAGGATGGGGATGGCGCGCTGGTAGAGTTCTTTTTGCTGAGCGGGGTCGGTTTCGGCGACGGCTGCGTCGTAGAGTTGGCGGGCACGGGCGAAGTAGTCGGAGCCGGGGTCGGCTCTGAGGTCTTGTTGTGCGTGGAGTGGGGCTACGAGTGTGGGGCTAATGGCGAGGCCGATGCCGAGGATGAATGCGCGCATGGAGAAAGTGGCTGAACTTAGCGGTTCGGTTTTGGTTTTTGGGTGGCGAAGGAGACATTCCAGATACCTGCTTTTCTGCAGGTATCGATGACGGTGATGATGTCTTGGTAGCGGGTATCGGCATCGCCACGGATGCGGATGGGTTGGTTTTTATTGACTCTGACGAGGCGTTCCATTTTGGCCTGAAGTTCGTCGAGTGTGTAGATTTTTTTCTCCATGACGATGGTGCCATCGGAGCGGACGTTGATGAGTTCTTCGAGGTAGGCGCGGGTGGTGGTGGCGCCTTCTTCAGCGGTGGGGACACTGACGTCGAGTTCGGTTTCGTAGTCAGAGAGTTGGTAGGTGACGATGAAGAAGATCAGCAAGAGGAAGACGACATCAATCATCGGTGCCAGCTGGAAGCCAGCTGGGGGTGGTTGGTTGTTGCGGAATTTCATCGATGCGGAAAAGGGTTGGTGCGCTTAGATGCCTTCGACGTCTGGGCGGGTGGTGTCGATCGGTGAGGGGGTGCTGCGGCCTTGGCGGTTGACTTGGGCGAAGCCTTCTTCGTCCTCGTCGAAATTGCGCAATTCTTCGGCGAAAGCAGCTTTTGGTGTGGAGCCACCGGCGCGGTTGTATTGGGCGGCGAGGAGGGCCATGAGGTGGGTGGAGGCAGCTTCGAGTTCGGCGATGTATTTTTGGACGCGGCCGCGGAAGATGGAGTAGAAGATGAGGGCGACGATGCCGATGATGAGGCCTGATGCGGTGGTGATGAGGGCTTCGGAGACGCCGCCTGCGAGTTCCATTTGTTTGACTCCCTCGAAGTTACCGGCGGAGATTTGGTAGAAGGATTTGATCATGCCGATGACGGTGCCGAGGAGGCCGATCATGGGGGCGATGGCGCCAATATCGGAGAGGTAGGAGATTCTTTGGGTGAGGATACCGGCTTGGCGTGAGCCTTCGGCTTCGGCGACTTCGCGGACTTCTTTAAAGGAGACGCCGGAGTTTTGGGTCATGAAGTCGAGGGATTTTTCAGCGACGCGCGAGATGGATTTATTTTCTCGGTGGCATTGGGCGACGAGGCCGAGGTAGTCGCGTTTGCGGATGAGGGCTTCGGCGGAGGACATGAAGCGGTCACTGACGACGGAATTGCGTCGGATGGTGATGAAGTAGAAGAAGACGAGGACGAGGGTGGCCACTGAGATGAGGGCGAGCGGGTACATCACGAAGCCCCCTTTTTCGACGACGAGGTCGTAGACGTCGAGTTCGACGGGGGCATTGGCAGCAGCGTCATCTTGCGCGGAGGCAGTGAGCGTGAGGGCTGCGGTGAGGAGGCCGTAGAGGCTGAGAGTGCGTTTCATATCTGAAGCTATCGAATAGAGATGTTTAGGCGAGTGTAGCGTGGCTGTGGCTGACTGCAAGTGCGGGAGTGGATTCCCTGACAGCTTGAGCGGGCGACACACACAGTGGAGTTGTTCTTATAGCGCCGTGGGCGAGCGGTCTTGCGTGGATATTTTCTGGTCTGGTGGTTGCTCAATGGCACTTAGGATGTATGCTCATCCTACGTTTGTGACAGCTTCGGTCTATCGATGGAGTTGTGCAAGGTGAGATGGGTATGCAGGACAAGAAGCCAGATTTTCGTGAGAGGATGCGTCAGATGACGACCCAGCCGGGGGTGTATTTGATGAAGGATCGGATTGGGAACACGATTTATGTGGGTAAGGCGAAGAATTTGAAGAAGCGCTTATCGAGTTATTTCATGCCATCGCGCAAGGCGAAGGCGGACTTGAAGACGCGGACCTTGATTGGGTCGATATGGGATTTTGAGACGCATGTGGTTCGCAATGAGGAAGAGGCGTTGATTTTGGAGAGCAAGTTGATCAAGCAATACCGGCCGCGCTACAATGTGAGTTTGCGGGATGACAAGCGGTTTTGGTTGGTGCGGGTGCAACTGAAGACGGAGCTGCCGAGGTTTGAGCTGACGCGCTTGAGGCGGGATGATGGGGCGAAGTACTTTGGGCCATTTGTGCATTCGACGGCTTTGAAGGCGACATTGGAGTGGTTGAACAACGCGTTTGGATTGAGGACGTGTGGGCAGAAGTCGCCGGGCGAGCACGAGTATAAGCATTGTCATGCGGATGTGATTCGGAATTGCACGGCTCCGTGTGTGGGTAAGATCAGTGTTGAGGATTATCGGGCTCGGGTGATGGAGGCGGTGGATTTTTTAGATGGCAAGGGGAAGAGGGAACGGTTTGCACATTTGCGGGAGGAGATGCAAGAGGCGGCGGAGCGGATGGATTTTGAGAAGGCAGCGGAGCTGCGAGATGTGATTCAGAACTTGGAGAAGACTTTGAGTCCTGCGCGTCAATTTTCGCGTGGGCGCGGGGTGCCGACGACGGTGAAGCCGACTGAGGATTTGGCTGATTTGGGTGAGTATTTGGGCTTAGACCGTCCGCCTGTGGTGATGGAGTGTTTTGATATTTCGAATGTGAGCAGCACGCACATTGTGGCATCGATGGTGCGGTTTCACGAGGGGGCGCCGGACAATCAAAATTACCGGAGGTACCGGATGAAGACGGTGGAGAGCCAGGATGATTTTGCGAGCATGGCGGAGGTGGTACGGAGGCGCTATAGCCGGATTTTGATGGAGAGCCAGCGGGCAAATCGGGCGTTTTTTGAGCGCAACCAAGAGCCTTTGGTGGAGGCGATGCGCAAGATAGGCGATGAGGGGAAGTCGCCGATACGGATGCCGGATTTGGTGATTGTGGATGGTGGCAAAGGGCAATTGTCAGCGGCTTATGCTGAGCTCAAGGCCTTGGGTTTAGGGGAACTGCCGATTGTGGGTTTGGCAAAGCAGCACGAGGAGATTTTCTTTCCCGGCGAGAGTGAATCATTGCGGATTGATCACAGCCAAGGCGCATTGAAGTTGATGCAGAGGATTCGCGATGAGGCACACCGGTATGCAAACAACTACAATGAGCTGCTGCTGAGGAAGAGGATGAGCGAGAGCTTGTTAGACGATGTGCCAGGGATGTCTGAGGTGCGAAAGCGTGCCTTGCTGCAGCACTTTGGGTCGGTGGCTGAGATCAAGAAGGCGGATGCGCGCGCGCTGCAGAAGGTGGACGGGATTGGTCCCAAGTCTGCTGAGAGCATTGTGGCTTGGTTTCAGCGTGGGTAGTTATGGGGGGGGCGCTGCCTGCAGCTAGCTTGCGGGCTCCGATTGAGTTTTAGCGGCTGAGTTTAAGGCGGAGGAATTCTTGATTTGAGTCGGCATTGGTATTACTGCGGACTTTAAGGGTGTTTGCGGAGTCTTCGAGGGTGGTGGTGCCGGCGTCTGACCAATCGACGAGGTTGGTCGAGCGCTCGACACGATAGGTGAGGTCGTCACGGATTTGAGCGCGATCGACGGTGAGTGTGAGTTTTCCATTTTCGATGCTCATCGAGGGGACAGTGGGTGCGGAGTTATAGGCCATGGGGTCGCCACCGAGTGCGTACTCGATGAGGTTATTGGCCCAATCACCGTCGGGGTTCGCGGTGGTAAGTTGCTCATAGGGGTCAGTGATATTCTGATTTACCAGCCAGAGTTGGAATCCGTCAAAGAGAGGGTCGGATTGGTATATGTGGCCATCGAAGCCACAGATGATAAAGGAATTGTTAAAGTAGATAGTATCACGCATGGAGGCAGATCCTGGTAGAGGAATTTCGCGCCAAGAGGTTTCGTCGAGAGAGACGTATGCGCGGCGTGTGCTACTATAGAAGTCTTCGCCAATGATGAGTGAAATTCCAGCAAAATGGTCGGAGCCTGTAGCTTCAAATTGTTCAGCCCCTTGATATGAGTGAGACCAAGATAGGCCTTCATCTTGGGAGTAGCTGAGGTGGTTGTAATATCCTGAGCTCAGGAGAGTATCTGCTAATTGGTTGAGGTGGGAGAGTCCACTGTAACTGTAGGGGAAGTTGATGTTGTTTTCAGGGATATGGGACCACGATGTTCCATCAGTGGATCTTAGGATGAAGGGGGATGTCGGCGAAGTAGAGCCAATCAGGGTATCTGATGCACGCCCACCGGCAACAAATGTCGAGCCCGTGTATGTAATGGTGGTGATATCTTCAGTGCTAAGAAAAGGCTGACTGATGAGGTTCCATGAGGTGCCGTTTGTTGTGCGATAGATGGTGCCATTTTCACCGACTGCGACACTCACCCCTTGTGGGTTTGTGGTAATGGCTCGGAGAAGGTTAGGGCCTTCGAGTAGGTTGCGGTTCCAAGTTTCTGCGTCAGTGGAAGAATAGATAACGGCTTCCCAGCGTGAGTTAGAGAAATTGTAGTCATAGCCGACCGCTATAAATCGGGTTCCGTCATAGGTGACATCACGGAAGCGCACATTGGTTCCCAAATTTTTGGTGTTCCAGCTTGAGCCATCAGATGAGTAGGCTAAGCAGCCACTATTTGAGGATTCACCCCCCACAGCGACGATGGTGGAATTCGAGCAGGCGAGAGCGCGGTAGTGACGGTTTGACTGAGTGGTGGTTTTGAGGGTCCACTGGAGTAGCGGGTCAGAGATCGTAATATTATGCGTTGTGGTGGTGGATTTGCCCTTCATGTCAGAGACGGTGAGAGTGACGGTGTAGTTACCACCGGCAACCCAATAATGAGTGACGGAAGAGGTGTAAGCTTTGCTCTGGCCATCGCCGAAGTCCCATGAGTAGACGAGTGCGTCACCGTCTGGGTCAGAGGCTGAGGCATTCAAGGTGATTGGAGTTCTTGCGTCAGCGTTGGAGTCAGCAATGATGTTGGCTAAAGGGGCATTGTTGTTTGGGAATGGGCCTATTGCGACATTGACATCGATCCATTCATTTGGGCTGGTGCCACCTTGAGCGATTGGGGTGACATTGACGATGCCAGTGGTGTCGGTGAAGGTTTGGTTGATGGGCAGGGCTGAGTCTCTGGTGTCATCAGAGCTGTCAGAATCGGAGTCCGGGGTCATATCGAGCAAGCGAGCTTTTGAGCTGGTGTGCGCCCAAGTGACGTAGAGGCCATTGCTGAGCGAGGTGTTCGAGGTGAAATTTTTTCGGTATCCGACCCAGAAGGTTTCGGATTCGTTATTTTGGATTTCGAGGGCGAGGGCGTTATTGTCATTTGAGGAGCTATGGTCGAAGCGATAGATGCGGTAGGTGCCGGAGGTGCTGGTAGGTTTGATGACCTTGGGTTCTTCTATCCAATTGAGGCGGTGTTTGGCGAAGTGGCTGAAGTGGCCATTTGGGTAGGAACTGCTGGACCCCATCATATCGAAGGGGTCACCGTAGGTGATGGAGGAGCCAGAGCCCATGATGGAGCCATCGTTGGTTTGCCAAAATTCGGCGTGGTAGAGGCCGTAGTTGTGGCCAAATTCGTGGGTGATGGTGCCGCGTGAGACATCGCCATTGAGCCATTGGTTGCCACCGCCGACGGAGGCGAGGCCGGCGAACTGGACACCACCGAAGGTGATGGGGATATCAGGGAAATTGACACCGACAATGTCGTAGGCGGAGAGGTCGTAGCCGGCAGCTTGCGCGAGGGCGCGTGCGTCATTGAGGAGAGCGGAGGAATCCTCCAAGTAGCTGGTAGATGGGGAGGGTAGGCGGAAGAGTTCGCTAGTGACAGTGGGGGTGCCGAGGTTTGTCTTGCTATAGGACATTTCATCGATGAGGTCTGAAGAATCGTTGAGCCTCTGGAGGAGTTCGGCCTGGGTGTAGGCGGCACCGGAGACATCGGAGAAATCGACGCGGATGAAGAGGACTGATTTGGGAGTTTCGGTCCGTGCGCTAGCCTGGACTTCTGCGGCTTGGACGAGTTGGTTGAGGTCGATGGTAGCGTCGTTGGCTAGGAGGGCATAGATTTGATCATTGGACTTGGGGGAATTGAGTTGCTCAATGGTGGTGAGGCTTTGTTCGAGGGTTTGAAGTGAATTTGGGCTTTCGAATGCGTGGACATAGCCTCCGATGAGGGCATAGGTATGGCCATTTGCAGGGTTTCCGGTGGTGGGGTCGACCATGAGGCCTCTGGGAGAGGTTTCATAGAGGTCGACGGCAAGGTCGAGTTCTACGGAGTTGAGTGGGTAGACGGGTGAGTCTGTGAGCAGGACAATATCACCTGCGAATTGGTAGCCGAATGAGGAGAGGGAAGCCTTACTGAGGACTTGAGAACGCAGGTCCGATGTGTAGGCAGTCGCGTCGCCAAAGGTGGCCGAGATGGGTGAGGAGTTTTGGCCTTTTAGTTGGGCGCGGACTGAGTCTGGGGCTTCGCCACAGACGTTGTAGACGTCGTAGCTTTGGGTGGAACTGAAAGGGGTTTCAAAGAATGGGCGAAGTTCCTCCGGAAGCTGAGCCCATTGTTCCAGGCTGATGCAATGTGTGAGGGCTCGCTCTGGTGAGTTGCGGAGGAGCTTGATCAGTTCTTGGGAGCGTTGTTGGGCAAAAACCTTGGCATTTTGTATGGTTTGAGCGCGTTGGGTGGGGGAAGAAGTGTTGTTGAGGGTGTGGAGGAGGTGGTCGATGGAGGCAGTAGCCGAGACCTTTTCTGCACTGCCTACCGAGGACGGAGATGAAATGAGAGTGTTTTCAGTGATAGCAGGAGGTGCTGCGGTCTGAGGAGTGGTGGGCTCTTTTTGATCAGAGAGCTGGAGGCAAAAGGGGATGGCTGCGCCTAAGAGCGCTAGCGGTAGGGCGATTGCAGTGGATGGTCTCATACTTGGGTTTGTGCATGGTATGAGGGGGGAATGGTCCACTAGACCAACCTAAATGGAGGATGTTAGCAAGGAGGGAATTTGGTGGGGGCTAAACGGGTGATTTAAATGGAAGGTGTGGATATTTCCCAAGGCATTGGGGGTGTAGTTTTAGTGTGGATGGACGGTGGCACCATCTGCGCTGTGGCAGACGAAGGCGGTGGCCTCTTTGCCGGATTTTTGGGAATAGATGTGGGTGACATGCTTGGCGTAGGCAGCCGCGTCTGCGGCACGCGTGAGGTGGATTGAGATACCCCCGAACCCCCCACCGCTGAGTCTGGCGCCGAGGCAGCGTGGTGATTTATTAGCAATGTCGACGAGGAGGTTGAGTTCTGGGCAGGAATTTTCGAAGTTTTGGATGGAGCTTTGGTGGGATTCAAAGAGCAAGTGGCCGAAGCGGGTGAAATCGTGTGTTTTGAGGTAGGATTGGGCTTGGTGGACACGGGAGTTTTCAGAGACAACATGGAGGGCGCGCTTGTATTCCTCTTGTGAGAGGCTGGTCCGCGACTGGTGCAGTAGGGGGAGGTCGACATCGCGTAGGGAGTGGAGGTCTGGGTGTTTTTGGGAGAGAGTAGCGAGCGCGCTTTCGCATTCGGCGCGTCGTTGGTTGTATTCCTGACTGAGGTCATGGGCGACGTGGGTATTCACGACGACGATGGCGAGTTGCTGGGGGAAGGGAAGGTGCGAGAGGTGGAGGTGGCGGTATTCGCTGAGCAAGAGGTGGTCTTTTTTTCCATTGAGTGAAGTGAGTTGGTCCATGAGGCCTGTATTGGCACCGATGTAGTGGTTTTCGCAGGCTTGGCCGATTTCCGCTTTATTGGAGAGGTTGAGTTCGAAGAGAGCGTCTAGGCCGGAGACGAGGGCCATTTCTAGAGCGGCGGAGCTACTCATGCCTGCAGACAAGGGGATGTCAGAGGTGATGAGCGCCTGGAAACCGGTGAGTGCGTGCTGGTTTTGTTGGAGTATGTGGGCGATACCCCGTGGGTAGTTGAGCCAATCTTTATTGGGAAGTGGGGAGTTGATCGAGTGGAGGTCGAACTCTCGGATGTTGGTTTCAATTTGCGGGCTGAGGAGCTGGCATAGAGAGCCTTGGGTTTTTCTGAGAGAGATTTGGGTATGGCGGTCGACGGCCAAGCTGAGGACGAAGCCTTGGTTGTAGTCGGTGTGGTTACCTAGGATTTCAAGTCTTCCGGGAGCCTGAGAGAAATGGGTGGGTTTGGCAGCGAAGGCTTGCTGGAAAAGGTCGAGGTGGGTGAGGTGCGGGTTGGTCATTGGGTTATAGGGTGTGCGGTGTCATATGAGACCAGATTCCCGTAGGGTTGGACATGCTGATGTGGAAGGTATTTTGGAGGGATTGAGGAGCAACTTCTATGCCTTGCAATGGGTGTTCGTCACGCTTGTAAAACGCATTTTTCTTATCGATTCTCGCATCCTTTATTTGGGGATTCCTCTTTATTGTGGGGGTAGGTGGTGGAGTGTGTGGGCTATGTTTGATATGTGGTGATTGTGTCTACATTTAGAAAGTTCGTGATAGGAATGGGGTGGGTTTCATTTATAAGTGGTTATGGATATGGAAGCTAAGTATGTGGTTCCGAGTTTGGAGCGTGCGATGCGAGTGCTGGAATTACTGAGCCAGCATCGTGATGGGATGATTGTTTCTCAGATTGCAAAGGAATTGGGGGTGCCGCGGAATTCCATATTTAGGATATGTGTGACTTTGAGGGATGCTGGGTATATTGCATTTTTTCAGGGGACGCAGAGTTATGTTTTGACGCGGAAGCTTTTCACGATTGGGTATCGTGCGATGGGGGATGTGAATTTAGTGCAATTGGCGCGTGAGCCGATGTTGGCCTTACGCGATACTGTGAGAGAGACTGTTTTGTTAGGGACTTTACTTGATTGTGAGGGAGCAGTGTTAGAGGAGGTGGCAGGAACTCACCATTTTAACTTTCGGGTAGAGAAGGGGGCGAAGTTTCATTTGCATTGTTCGGCGCCGGGCAAGGTATTACTGGCACACTTAAGCAAGGCTGAGCAAGCGAAGGTGGTGGACCGTATCGAGTTGGTGGCCTTCAATGAAAACACGATCACTTCTAAGAATGATCTTTTAGATGGACTAGAGCGAATCAAGCTGGCAGGAGTGGCCTATGATCGAGCCGAGCAGATCGAGGGATGCCATTGTATTGCTGCGCCTGTGAAGGACCCATATGGTTATCCTGTAGCGGCGCTCTGGGTGACTGGGCCATCGAGTCGTCTTCCAGAGTCGAAATTTGTAGATGTTGGATCATTGGTAAAATCTGCAGCTGATCAGGTCACTAAGTTGTTAGGAGGTGCTCAGTGAAGCTACTCAGTGGTGCATTATTGTTGGCTGTTCTGGCTACGGGTTTGTTAGGTTCTGAAGGGCCAGGCGTGATTGGGCGGAGTTATTCGGAGGAGGAACTCTATAAGAGTTTGGGGGTGATAGATAGTTCGAAGAAGGGTGTGCGTGGCCATGCAGCAGTGCAACTTTTTAAAGGGTATTTGGTGGCTTTGGAGGCCAGAGATAGTGGGTTGGGAGACGCTGCGATAGCCTTCTTTGACATTTCGGACCCAGAGAATCCCAAGCGGGTTTCCACCCATGCAGATGCGCATACAAAGGTGTTGTTTGAGGGGCACAATTATGGGTTTGTGACGCATGAGGGTAGAGATCTCGCCTTTTTGCCATCGCAGACGGGGTTGCAAATTTGGGATTGGAGTGACATCCATGCTCCGAAGCATCTGAGTTCATTGGTGGTGTCTAGCCTTAGCAAAGGGGCTTATGCGGATACGGCGTGGTGGCTAGCTATGCAGTTCCCCCACGTCTATATCGGTGGGACAAATACTGGTGTGCATGTGGTGGATGCGAGTGATGTGCGGAGTCCTGAGTTGGTGGCCTCTGTGCCGATGCATAAGACGGGGGGCTTCAAGGTGGGGTCCTTGTTTGCTTGCGGCAACTTGTTGGTCTGCAATTCCTTTGATGGTCCTGGCATCAGCGTGCTTGATATTGGCGATCCTCGAGCGCCATCCTTGGTGAAGGTGTTGAAGGAAACCGTTGGTTACAGTGCTTTGTTCAATGGTGGGTATCTCTACGGAATCGCCGAGAAACCTCGGATTTGGGATTTGAATGATGTGAGCGATATGCGCTTGGTAAGCGATTACTGCGGTGAACGGCTTGGTTCGAAGGGGGGGTATGGAGTGATACAAGATGGCTATCTACATCAGGGAGCGTCTAATGGTTATGCTAAGTTGGATGTGCGTGATCCGGAGCATCCAAAGCTGGTGAAGCGTGTGCCGATGAAGGTGCCGCACCAAGATTTTGATGGGGCTAATGTGATCGGGCAATATGTGGTGATGACCTGTGATCATGGGACTGGATCTCACATGATAGCGCACGCAGTGGAGGCTGACACTCAAGGGCCCAGAGTTAACTTTGTGCACCC
Source organism: Rubritalea tangerina (assembly GCF_042683245.1). Taxonomy (NCBI): domain Bacteria; kingdom Pseudomonadati; phylum Verrucomicrobiota; class Verrucomicrobiia; order Verrucomicrobiales; family Rubritaleaceae; genus Rubritalea; species Rubritalea tangerina. The sequence continues at coordinate 70,801 of NZ_JBHUJB010000076.1, read as the reverse complement.
GAAAGATGGGTCGACAATGAACCATAGGCTCAGTCGGATAGGTCTCACATGGTCGGATGAAATAAACCATGCGACTCTCTCTGGGATTATGGTGAAGCAGGTTGGGGGGGATGAGATTCCAGGCTCATGGAGTTTGCATAATGCTATTTTAAACTTCAGCCCAGATCGGCAGTTAGAGGCGGAGGCCACTTATGAAGTGATCGTTCCTGTGGGCTCTGTGGAAGATCAAGTCGGTAATAAGAATACCGAAGCTTTTCGTTCCACTTTCTCGACTGGGAAGTTGATGAGTGATTTCAAGGTAGAGATTAAGAGCCCTGAACCAGTGGTTGTAGGAAAGCGCGTTCATTTTACTGTAGCTACGGCAGAGGAGGGCACTGAATATGCCTGGGACTTTGGTGATGGAAAGGGGCTCACAGCCTTTAGTTCGAGCCCGGTGGTGACGAAGAGCTTCAAGGAAGCCGGGCGATATCAAGTGCTGTTACATTCCAAGCGTGGGGATGCTCGTGCCTACAGCCAGGTGAGCTATTTGGTGCACAATCCATTGACGGCTACATTGCCCAGAAATTCTTCCACGATTGCAGTGGATGGTGAGGCGATGGTTTGGAATGTGAACCCAGATAATGGCTCGGTCAGTGTGACCAATTTTGAGACTGGTGAGCTCAGAACTGAGGTGGAGGTTGGTAAGCATCCAAGAACATTATCGATTGCTAAAACCAGAGTGGCTGTGGTGGATGAGGCTGAGGCTGCGCTTGTCTTGATCGACTCGCGCAGTCATCAAGTCACTGGAAGAGTGGTATTGCCATATGGTTCACGTCCGTATGGAGTGGTACTTACGCGGGACGGAGAATCAGCATACATTTCAAGTCAAGCGTTGGGGGTGATTTATCAGGTGGATTGCGTTCAGCAAAAAGTTGTTAAAGTAATTAACTTGTTAGATGGTGGCGATTCATTGAGAGGGGTGGCTCTCAGTCATGATAATAAGGAGCTTTACGTCACAAGGTTCCGTTCCCCTGATATGGGGGCTGAGGTTTATCAATATAATCTGGAAGGCGGCGTAGTGAGGAAGATAGATCTAGCATTTGATACGTCCGCAGATACCGAGGATTCGGGCCGCGGCGTTCCGAACTACCTCAGTCAGATAGTACTGTCACCTGACGGTTTGCAGGCGTGGGTGCCATCGAAGAAGGACAATATAGCACGGGGGCTGGCACGGGATGGTAAGCCGCTGAATTTTGAGAGCTCAGTGCGTGCGATCGCTTCCAAGATTGATCTCTCTACTGGCCAGGAGGAAATTGAGAACCGACATGACTTTAACGATAAAGACATGGCGACAGCAGCAGTCTATAGCCGTAATGGTGATTTGCTCTTCGTAGCGTGCCAAGGGAGCAATAGCGTGGAGGTGTTAGATAGCTATAGTGGAGAGCATATGACCTCCATTTTACATGTGGGTGCAGCACCCCAAGGCTTGGCCTTGAGCAAGGACGGGCTCACGCTGTATGTGCATAATTTTCTGGATCGATCAGTGGTTAGCTATGATGTGACCGATTTGGTTAATGATGGTGGCGGCCAGGCGAAGGTTCTGAAGCGTATCACAACGGTTCGCGAGGAGAAGTTAGAGCCCATTGTGTTGTCGGGGAAGAAGCATTTTTATCATGCTGGAAACCCGCGGATGAGTCGAGATGGTTATATCAGCTGTGCAAGTTGTCATCTGGATGGTGGGCATGATGGACGAGTATGGGACTTCACTGATCGGGGCGAGGGTCTGCGGAATACCATTTCTTTGTTAGGTAAAGCTGGGGAAAAGCACGGTCGTTTGCACTGGAGTGCTAATTTCGATGAAATTCAAGATTTCGAGCATGATATTCGAGGAGCCTTCGGCGGGACTGGATTTAGCAGATCGTCTAGTAAAGCATTTCAGAAAGCGCATCCACTGGGGATTCCCAAGGCAGGTGAGAGCAAAGAGTTAGATGCCATAGCTGCGTATGTGCGTTCGCTCAATGAGACTCCTAAGAGTCCGTACCGAAAGGAGGACGGCAGTCTTACCGAAGCTGGAGTGCGTGGTCGTGCGTTGTTTAAACTAGCTGGTTGTGCTGATTGCCACGGGGGGGACAGCTATACGGACAGTTTAGACGCAGTGGTGCATGATGTTGGGACATATCAGCCCAGCAGTGGGAAGCGGCTATCTGGGGAGCTGAGGGGCTTTGATACTCCATCGTTGCTCGGAGTCTGGGCGACAGCACCTTACTTGCATGACGGTTCAGCTGCAGATCTGAGGGAGGTGTTAGTAGATCGCAATGTAGAGGGGATGCACGGCAAGCTCGATGGGCTATCCGAAGCGCAGCTGAATGACCTGATCTCCTTTATTAAGCAACTGGATGATAGTGAACCTGCAGTGGCCCAGAACCAGAGAAGTACAAGCTCAGTAGACGTCTATGACCCTAAGCGACTGGCGGATTCTCTGGTGAATGCAGTACAGGAGGTGAGGGCGATAGCGCCCTTGAGTGCGACTCTTGGGAGGGATCTGAGCCTTGAAGAGGGGTATCAAATTCAGGAGGTTTTTGATCATGCAATGATGCAAGAGTACGGGAGGGTGAGTGGCTATAAAATGGCATTTGCCAGCAAGGCGTCACAGAAGAAGTGGGGAGTCTTAGCACCAGTGTCAGGAACCTTTTTCACCAATCAGGAAGTGGAATCTGGCGGGTCGGTTGAGGCTGACAGTTTCATAGGTTTTCACATCGAATCAGAAATTGCATTCACACTTAAAAAAGACATCCGCAGGACGATCAAAACTGTGGATGATCTCATGCCATACATTAAGAGTGTGCATGTCGGGCTGGATGTCCCAGATCTACGCTATGATAAGTCACTTGGGAAAATGACCACTGGGGATATTGTGGCGATGAGCTGCGGAACGCATACCTATGTGTTAGGCAAGGGTGTTCCTGTGGAAGGACTGGATTTCAGTAAGTTGCAGGTAGACCTGACGCTAGGTGGAAAGGTGGTATATCAAGGTGCTGCATCCAATGTGTTAGGTGACCCTCGTGAGTCACTCAGGCAGCTAGCAAACCGGATGGTGAAAACTGGTAAGCCTCTACGTAAGAACCAAGTTGTACTGTCAGGATCTGTTGCGGGTGCGTATTTTCCAAAAGAAGGGATGCCTCTCAAAGGTGTTTACGAGGGCAGAGCTACAGGCCTTCCGTCCGTCCAGCTCGAAGTGAAGTAGGACTTGTTAGGTAGACGATAGAGTAGCAGAGAGGCTTGTAAGTTTAGCATGCAAGCTTACTCATTGGGGGGGGAGTGGTGATCTGGCGCCTGCTATTGTAGAGGGCGCCTGTCTGAGAATTTTTATGTCAGGCAGGACACCGCAATTGAGGGGGGAGGCAGGCAGTTTATTCGACTTCGACGGTTTCGAAGAATTTTTTAACGGGGCGTTTGACGACATATTTTTCGTCGACGACGACATCGCCTTTACGGGTAGTTTGTTTGGTGACGCAGCTGGCGAGAGGGAGGCTGAGTGTGGCTGCGAGGGTGAGGGTCAGAGTTTTCTTGAACATGGGCATAAGGCGTATTGTGTGTGCATCACAGTAGCAAGCGGGAGAGAGGGGGGACAAGGCTAGAATGGTTAGGCAGGGAGGAAGGTTTTATGAAGTTTGGGGGATGGGGAGAAAAAATGTCAGGATAAAATGTAATGTTAATGCTGTAAGTTCACATGATAGAACAGACTCTCAAAAAACTAGCATCATGATCACACGTTACCTTTTGTCACTATCGGCTTGTTTAGGGGCCTTTGCGCAGGCTGCTGAGCAACCTCATTTTTTATGGATCATATCAGAGGATAATTCGAAGCATCATTTGAAGCACTTTGATAAGTCAGGAGTGGCGATGCCGAACATGGAGGCATTAGCGCGTGACGGGGTGAGTTTTGAGGCTGCTTGTTCTAATGGGGCGGTATGTTCGGTGGCGCGCTCTACGCTGATCAGTGGTTGTTATGCGCCGCGGATTGGTGCGCAGTTTCACAGAAAGCAGATGGCTGTGCCGATGCCAAAGGGCTTGAAGGCGTTTCCAGCTTATTTGAAGGAAGCTGGTTATTACACGACCAACAAGAAGAAGACGGACTACAATTTGAAAGTGAATATGAAGGAGACGTGGAGTGGTTCTGGCAATTGGAGTGGTCGCAAGGAGGGGCAGCCATTTTTTCACAAGCAGACACTGGCTTCGTCTCATGAGAGTTCGTTGCATTTCAAAGAGGCAGCGATGAAGCAAAAGCCCATGGTGGAGAAGATGTCGGTGGTGCAGTTACCAGCGCATCACCCAGATACGGCTATTTTTCGATACAGCTATGCAGCCTATCAAGAGAGGATGCGGGGGATCGACAAACAATTAGGGGCTCTGATAGGGGCTTTGAAGAAGGATGGCTTGTATGAGGACACAATTATTTTTTATTTTGGTGATCATGGTGGCGTGTTGCCGCGTAGCAAGGGGTACGCTCAGGAGACTGGGTTGGCGGTGCCTCTCATTGTTAGAGTGCCAAAGAAGTGGCAGCACTTGATACCATTTGAGCCAGGTAGCCGGACTGACGTTATCGTGAATTTTATGGATTTTGGGCCATCACTCTTGTCGGCGGCGGGGCTTCCTGTGGCTGAGCAATTTGACGGTAAGCCATTTTTAGGCAAGGGCTTGAGTGTGGCAGATCTTGGGGAGCGTGTGGGGGTGGGTTATGCGGATCGGTTTGATGAAAAGTACGACTTAGTGCGTACCTATCGGAAGGGGAAGATGAAGTACACGCGGAACTTCCAGCCGTACAATCCAGATGCCTTGCACAATTTTTATCGCTATAGGCAGCTGGCGTATAAGGAGCTCAGAGAGATGCATGAGGCTGGTGAGTTAGATAGCGTGCAGGAACAATTTTTTGAGAAGAAGCCTGCGGAAGCATTGTATGATTTGGAAGCCGATCCCTATGAGTTAAACAATCTCGCTGGGGATTCTAAGTATGCGGATGTTCTCGAAGGAATGCGGGCTGAGCATATGGCTTACCTGAGGGAGAAGAACGACTTGAGTCTTTATCCTGAGAGTTATTTGATCGAGTCCGCCTTTCAGGATCCGGTAGCATTTGGTCTGAGCCGTAGTGCGGATATCAGTAAAATGTTAGACATCGCGAATTTGCAGTTAGAGCGATACACGGATGCGAGGGAGGGCTTGGTGAAGGCATTGAAATCGAAGAAAGCATGGGAACGTTATTGGGGCTGTATCAGCGCTGCATCATTTGGCGATCAGGCTAAGGACTTGGCAGGGGCAGTGAGGGAGGTAGCCAAGAAGGATGAGAACCGCTTGGTCCGGGTGAGAGCTGCGGAGTATTTGGCGATGATAGGGGATACAGGGGCGAAGGCGGTGGTGGACGAAGCCATCTCTAGCAGCACGGATGCTGTGGAGTTGAACTTGATTCTCAATACAGCAGCAATGTTGTACGAGTTTGATCCTAAGGTCTACCAATTCAAGTTAGATGGATCTAAGTTAAAGGCTAAGTCTCACCTGATCAAAGAACGTGTTCAGTATTTGAATAAAGGATCTTAGGCTGTGTAGAGCTATGATTTTTTCGGGTAGGGCTGCATTTCTTTGATCCAGTTACGGGCTAGGGATTCGAGCTTCTTGGCGATTTCTGGGTGATCTGAGATGCAGTTGTTTGATTCTTTGATATCCTTATTTAGGTTATAGAGTTCGGATTTTTCGGTTTTGGCATTGAGGATTAACTTCCAATGGCCATCTCGGACGGCGATATTTTGTTTGATTTGCCAGAATAGGGGGTCGCGTTTCTCCTGAGCGTCAGACTGGAGGATGGGGAGGACGTTGATGCCATCGAGTTTGGTTGTAGGTTGAGCTTGGGCCATGGCTAGGAAGGTGGGGAAGAGGTCCATGGTGAGGATGGGGGTATGGCAGGTGGAGCCTGCGGGAAGAGAGCCTATCCAGTTAAAGATTCCGCAGACGCGGTGGCCGCCTTCATAGATTTGTCCTTTTTTACCGCGCAGGCCACCGGAGGATCCGAGTGAGGCGGGTCCATTATCTGAGCAGAAGATGATGAGGGTGTTTTCTCGAAGTTTATGGGCATCGAGTTGGGCGACGACATTGCCGATTCCTTCATCCATGACTTCAATCATTTCTCGGTAGATGGATTTGGGGTCACCGGGGAGTTTGGTGCCGGTTCTGGCTTTACCGATTTCTCTAAAGCCGGGGGAATTTCTTCCTTGGATGGGGTAGTGTGGTGCTCCGTGGGTGAGGACGAGGCAGAATGGTGTGTCTTTATGGTTGGAAATGAAGTCGACGGCTTTTTTGGAGATTAAGTCTGTTAGGTAGCCAGTCTCTTGATGTGGTTGATCTTGTTTCCACCAATCGTAGAATCCTTCTTGGTCGATGAATCTATGGTAGTCGACGTTCCCAGAGACGAATCCAGTGAAGTGGTCAAAGCCTTGGTGGATGGGGTGGAGGTGTTTTGGATATCCGATGTGCCATTTACCGAAGAGGGCGGTGGTGTAGCCCTGTTTTTTGAGTTCTTCGGCGAAGGTGACTTCATCGAGTGCGAGTCCGGTATCGCGGTGGTTTTTGGCCGTGACGACGCCGGTGATTCCGCAGCGTTGTTGGTAGCGGCCAGTGAAGAGAGCGGCTCTGGTAGGGGAGCAGACAGCTCCGTTAGAGTGAAAGTCTGTGCAGCGGACTCCGGTGGCAGCGAGCGCGTCGAGATTCGGCGTGTGTGTTTGTTTGGCTCCGTAGCAGCCAATCCCGCCGTACCCTAGGTCATCGGCCATGATCAGGACGATGTTAGGTTTCTGAGCAGCTTGGAGAGAGGTAAGTGAGAGGAGGCAAATGCTCAGAAGGCGGGATAGGATCATGGTGGGTTATTTTTTTGTAAGTTCTTGTGGGATGAACTCATAGTGATGGGATTCTAATGTGTCGATGACTTGCTGAGTATCGGTTTTGCTTGAATGGATATCGACGATGACTTTGGTAGAATTTTCTGAGACGTAGCGTGGGGTGACGCCATCGAGCTCGGAGAGGAGTTTTTTGACACGTTTCACGCATTCATTACAATGGATACCATCGAAGCGGAAGACATAGCGTTCACCGCCGACGGTATAATTTTTTGAAGTGATGGCTTTAGTGATGGTATTTTTTTTGACGGTTGCTGGGTTGTAATTGACGGTAGCGACTCCTGATTTGAGGCAGATATGTTCGACGGTGACGCCTGTCATCGAGTTGAGAGTACGTGCGATTGTTTTGGAATCTTGCTTGGTTGTGAGGCCTTTGACGACGATGGTTTGGGTCTTTTTTTCGGGATCTTGTGGGGCGTAATTGACGGCTTCGGGAACGCATTCGGGGCCGCAGACGTGTAATTCTTCATCGGCTGTGAGTGAAGCGATCGAGAGGGCCGAAAGCAAGAGAGTGAGGTTTTTCATAGTGTATTGGGTTTGGGTTATATGTGTAGAGGGTGCATCTATTAGCAGATGGGTTGTGGGTGGCAAGCTGAAGCGCCTGAGCGAACTGTGTCCCTAAGGGGGGCGAATTGGCATGGGATGAGGTGGGCACAAAAAGAGCCACGGTGGGGCACCGTGGCTCTTTGGATTACATTTCTTGGGTCAAAGGTTAGAGTGACTCAGTGAGGAGGATGGAGCCGCTGCTATCGGAGCCACCTGCGCCTGAGACGTGGGCTTTCAGGGTGTAGGTGACTCCTTGCTTTTTATTGTCGAGTTTGAGGGTGTAGCGGTTTTGGCGGGGTTTGCCGCCGGTGAAGCCCGCGTGGTCATCGGTATGGATGACTTTCCCATCAGCGAGGAGTTCGACTTTGGAAATGTCGAGCCCGTGGAGACCGCTGGTGTAGTTGAATTCGACGTGATTTGGGCCATTAGCAATGACTTTAGAGACGTCGAGGGTGAGGACCGCTGGCGAGGATTTCAAGGTGTCAGGGGACCAGGCGCCGAGGGAATGTGAGACAGGGGCTGACGACTTAATGGATGCTTTATGGAGGATACCATGGAAGCCACGGGGGAGGTCTGGGTCACCGATGTGGGTGAGTGGGCAGACGGTTTGAATATTTTTGGACCCTATTAATTTGTCATCGATGTAGAGTGAGGTTTTACGTTTTTCACCGACGAGGGTGATGGTGGTTTCTTTGCCGAGTGGCACTTGGTAGTTCCAGACGAGGATGTCTGGTCGGTAGGAGGTAATCGGGTCATAGCCTGGGGCTTGGTTGGCACGGACGAGACCGATTCCTTTGTGTTTGGTTTCCTGTTTTGTCTTTTTATCGACGGTGCTGTGTTCCAAGTCTAGGAAGAGCGTAGCGAGCTTGGAGCTGAGCAAGGTTTCGTTCCCTGCGATGTCGTTATGACGGGTGAGGGTGAAGCTTGCGGTCCATGGGTACTCGAGGTTTTCAGATTTGAGCTCGCTGGGGTAGGTCGTATTTCCGATATGGTGGCGCGGGCTCTCGAGTTGCCATACGAATCCATCGGCAGCAGCTTCACGGGTGAGGAGTTTGACGGTGGGGATGCTGGCAGTGGTCTTTGAGGTACCTTGGAGGAAGGCTTGGTAGTTTTCGTAGCCTTTGCTGCCCCAGAGTTTTTCACCCATGGTTGCCATGGATGGGAGTGAGAGGCGGGCGATTTCGTTCCAGGTGTGGCCGGTGGGGCCGAAGTCGTTCCAGATGTGGAGTTTGCCACCGAGCAGGCCGGGGTCGGATTTCTCTAACTGTCCTTCTGGTTTGTCTGAGAACTGGCGTGGTGTCCAGGTGTCATAAATGAATTGGTTATTCACGCCGTAGTAGGGGGCACCCGGGACAATGTAGGTGTAGAAGTGAGAGGAGTTAACGACTTGGTAGCCGGCTTTTGATTTCACTTTGGCATCGGATGTTTCCCACATATCGATGACGACAGTTTTGTTAGGTTCAGTGGTTCCGGGGAGGTGTTCGTATCCGGACCAGATGCGCGTGACTTTATTATGTTTTTTACGGAGGTATTCATCGCAGTGGTTGATGTACTGGCGGAATGCTTCTCCGAGAGCCTCGCGGTCTTCTTTTTTCTTCACGAGGTTGATGCGGTATTCATCGGTGCCGATATGGAACTCTTTGGCATCGAAGAGTGGGGCGACCTCATCGAAGATTTGTTCCATGAAGCGGATAGCATCTGGGTTATGGAGGTCGAGGTAGGCGAGCCCGAAGCCGTTGCGGTTCATTTCATTTTGTGCGAGCTCGGGTTTGAGGTTGGTGAATGCGAGGGCGTGGCCTGGGGAGTCGATTTCTGGAATGATCGTGACTCCGTGGAGTTTTGCGAAGTCTTGGAGTTCGCGGATTTGTTTAAAGGTGTAGTGGCCGTCTTTTGAGGGAAGGTTGGGGAAGATTTTGGATTCGAGGCGATAGCCTGGGTAGCGTCCCCAGCTATTATCGTTGAGGTGGAAGTGGAGTTCGTTGAGTTTCATCCAGCCCATCATGCGGATCCAGTCTTTGAGGTCCTCGACTGGCATGAATTTGCGGCCGACATCGACGAGGACTGAGCGAACAGGAAACTCGGGGCTGTCTTTGATACTGAGTGCCGGAACCTTATTTTTATGGTTTTGAAGGTACTGAAGGAGGGTACGGCTACCGTAGTAGGCGCCATTGGCATCAGCACCAACGATGGTGAGATTTTTGGGGCTCGTTTGGAGGGAGTAGCTTTCTGCAGGTTCTTTTTGGTCAGTGGATTTTCGCAGGGCGATCTCACTTTCGAGTAAGATTTTATGGGATGTTTGATAGATATTAGGAGTGAATCCTGTGAGCACCTCGATCTCGTGAGCGAGTAATTTGGCGAGAGGCAGGAGAGCTTCATCGGCGCGAATGGCGGTGTGCTCGGTAAGGGTAAAGGCTTTGCCTTGGACCTGTACCTGTTTTGGTTGGGGGACAATGGGCTCTGCGGCGACCAGTGCAGAGGTCGTCGCGGCTAGACTGAGGCTAAGTATTTTGTTCATAAGTGTTGGGTGTCTACTTGTATGGGAAAGAGACCAGATAGTCAAATTTGAATAGAAAGTGGTGATATTGGACCTGTGTTCACGAATCTGAGTGGAATCTGTTTCTTATCTTTGTCATTTTTTGTGAAGGGTGGGGGATTTATGCGCGAAACATGTCAAAAAATGCGTGATTAAGCGCAATGTTGGAGGGCGTTTTTAGGGTAGAAGGGGTACTGATGATGAAACGATACTATTCAATGGCGCTTGGAGCGGTGGCTTGTGCTTCTGTGTTGCGGGCTGCTGAAGACGGAGCTCAGCTCTATAAACAAAATTGTTCTGCCTGTCATGGAGTACAGGGGGAGGGTGCTGCGAGTGGCACATTTCCACCATTAGCAGAGAGTGCTTGGGTGCAGGGGGATGCTGCGCGGGCGATTCAGGTGTTATTGCATGGTTTGGAAGGTCCTATAGAAGTGGCGGGACGCAAGTATAACTTGGCGATGCCACCGCAGGGGGCGATGCTGACGGACGCGCAGATTGCAGCGACATTGAGTTATGTTCGAACCCAGTTTGGGAATGCAGAAGAACCTGTTAGTGTGGAAGAGGTAGTGGCTGCGCGCGAGTGGAGTAAAGGGAGAAAGGACACTTGGAAGGCAAAGGAATTATTAGAACATTACCCACTTCCCAAGGAGGTTTCTCCCATTGAGAGTTTGGTGATGGAAGTGTTTCACGGTGATTGGAAGGTGCTTCCGGAGTTTGAACAACTTGAGTCTGTGGCCTTTGAGGAAGAGCAAGATGGGTACTTTAGCTTGCGTCACATTAAGAAGAAAGATGGCTTTGGGATTGTTTGGACAGGCATGTTAGAGGTTCCCGAATCTGGAAATTACCGTTTTGAATTAGATGCGGATGATGGTGCGAGGTTGGTGGTGAATGCCGTGGAGGTGGCGCATGTGAAGGGGACTGGGCCGATGGGTAAAAGGCGTCAGGTAGGAGAAGTGGCTTTGGAGAAGGGGAAGCAAGCGATACGTTTAGAGTATTTTGAAGCGACGAGGGATGCGGGTTTGAGTGTGCGTTGGTCAGGGCCAGGGATCAAAGGTAAGCAATGGCTCTCTGAGCGCGCGCACAAGGGTGGGAGGGCTCCCGCGGCTGTGATTGATTTGAGTCCGAAGGGCAAAGAAGCAGTTCTTTATAATAATTTCATAGCGGGGACGACACCACGCGCGATCGGTGTGGGGTATCCTGAGGAAGTGAACATCGCCTTTAGTACGCAGCATTGTGCACCTGAGATTATGTGGCGTGGGCCATTCATTAATGGGGGAAGGCACTGGACTGGTCGGGGGCAAGGCTTTGAGGCTCCGATGTCGTCATATTCTGTTTCCTTGGCCGCGAAGAAGGCACCATATCGATATGTACGAGAGGGTGAAGTCGATTGGAGTGGGACGAGTGAGGTGCAATTTGTGGGCTACGTGTTAGACACATTACGCTATCCGACATTTCGATATCGGGTGGATGGGAATGAGGTTCGGGAGAAGGTTGAGCCGAGTGTGTCTGGGATGAAGAGGAAGTTAGAAGTGGTGTCGCCCGGGGGAGGAAAGTTAGGGATAGTATTAGGAAATGGATCAGCAGTTCAGAATGGGAGAGTGCTTGAGATCGATGGGAAGGTTGTGGTGCAGTCACCAACAGAGATCGTTCGGGGAGCAGAGGGATATCACACAGAAATTGAGCTTAAGAAGGGCGTAAACACATTCACATTAACATACTCATGGAAGTAAAAATTATTGGTACGATGGCGGTGGCTGCAGTGATGAGCAGTCAGTGGGTAGAGGGGCAGATTCGCAAAGGCGATGTGCTTCCGCAGACAGATTCTGAGCAATCTCAGTATTATGTTAGGGAACTTATACCTATGCCTAAAGGTGAAGTGTTAGAGGTGGGCTCATTAGCCTTGATGCCGGAGAAGCGGCTTGCGATAGCGACACGGCGAGGGGAGATATGGATTTGTGATGGGGCATATGGGGAGGATTTGAGTAAGGTGAAGTGGTCACTGGCTTTTTCAGGGGCCCACGAGCCCTTGGGCATGTTTTACAAGGACGGATGGCTACATTTCACGGACAGGGAAGCGTATGGCAGAATACGCGACATTGATGGGGATGGTCGTTATGATGAATATCAGGTTCTTTCGAACCAATGGGGCATCACTGGAGATTACCATGAATATGCTTTTGGGTCTTCGCCGGACAAGAATGGGGATGTTTGGACTGTGCATTGTTTGACTGGTTCAGGGCGTGCCAAGGCGCAATGGCGCGGATGGTGTTTACGGATCACTCCGGATGGGAAGACTATCCCTACCTGTTCAGGGGTGCGTTCCCCTGGGGGAATTGGGTTCAACCATGTGGGTGATGCTTTTTATACAGACAATCAGGGTTTGTGGAATGGGACTTCCTGTATCAAGCACTTGAAGCCAGGAAGTTTCACAGGCAATCCGACGGGCAATGTGTATTATGATCAGGCGCCAGAGATGGGGAAGCGACCGAAGGACCCGGTATCTGGTTCGCGTATCAGCATAGAGGCAGATCGCATTCCGGAGTACGTGCCTCCTGCTATTCAGGTCCCGCACGGAAAGGTGGGGCAGTCTCCCACTGCTTTGATCTCCGAGTCTAGCAAGGGGAAGTTTAGCCCATTTACGGATCAATTGTTAGTAGGTGAGCAAACCCATTCTCAGGTGCAGCGTGCCTATTTAGAGAAGGTCAACGGGGTTTATCAGGGAGCGATCTGGAAGTTTCTAGACGGCTTTGAGTGTGGTATTGTCCCGATGCAGCTGGCGGAAGACGGAACCTTATTTGTCGGGGGGACAAACAGGGGATGGGCATCAGTTGGGCCGAAGACGTTCACCCTAGAGCGTGTTCGCTGGAATGGTGTGGTTCCTTTTGAGATGTTGACGATGGAAGCTGCTAGAGGAGGCTTTACTTTGCGTTTCACTGAGCCCTTGGACAGGGAAATTGCTGAAGATATTGCCAACTATAAGGTGGCGGCGTGGACGTATATTTACCAGAAAAGCTATGGCAGCCCTGAAGTTGACAAGGTCACGCCGAAGGTTCTCTCAGCTGAGTTGTCTGAGGATGGCAAGCTGGTGAGGATCCTGTTAGATACTATGATTAAAGGTCATGTTCACCATTTAGATTGTAATGGGCTGCGTTCAAAATCGGGAAAGGCACTTTGGCATCCAAACAGCTACTACACCCTCAATGAGATTCCTGGGGAGTGATTGAATAAGGTGCTTCTATTGGTTTTGGGTGAGTTTATCAGATAGACTTGATAGACTCACCAGCCACGTGTTCAGGGATGACATAGGATTGGCCAGAAGGAAGTGGAGTTCCTGAGAGCAGGTGGCGGATTTGTTTCGCCAGTGATTTAGACATATTTTCTGGCGGGGTGGTGTAGTGAGTGATGGGGTAATAGAAGTCCTCGAACCAAGGTTCGTGGCAGAGAGCGACGATGGATAGGTGTTCTGGGATCGAGTATCCGAAGGTGGCTAGCCAGCTTGAGAGGCTGAGCACGTGACGGGGACGGGTGAGAACGAGCGCGGTAGGTGGGTGTGCGGAGGAGAGGGCTTCTTGGACTGATTTGACCAAGCTTGGGATGTCTTTCTTTTCTTGAACTTGATGGAAATAGTGGCCTTCACCGGCTTTATCGACGGCTTCGAAGAGTCCTTGTTCGGCGGCTTTGAGACCGGCGAGTTGGGCATCAGGGACGACGATGCCGACGGATTTATGGCCATGGCTAAGTAGGCGGGTGCCGGCGTGGAATGCTGCAGCTTTCCAGTCTTCGTCGAGGTAGGGGAGAGAGATGTTAGGGTGTGGGTAGCCACGCACGATACAGGGTATCTTTTTTTCTTGGAACCAGCGTTGTACGGGTTCGGTGCAGCGGTAGAGGATCCAGGCGTCGGCAGGGTAGTCGATGACGAGTTGCTCTAGGCGTTTTTCAGGGTGTGCGGTATCGAAGATAGATGGACTGATGACGTCGACTACGATGGAGCGTTTAGCGAGGAGGGTACGCAATGAGTTAAGCTCGATGAGCATGAGTCGGGGGATTTCCTCAAGGCGTTGGGGGGAGAGAAAAAGGATGCGTTTGGTTTTTTGTTTTTTCTTAGGAGCGGCTTTGGTGATCTTGAGGATTTCGCGGCGTTTGCCTTGTGCGCTTTCGGAGATCCAGCCCATACGGGTGAGTTCATTCAGAGCTGAGCGCAGGGTGTCACGGCCAACTTGGAGGTGGCTTGCGAGGGTGCGTTCGCCGGGAATGGGGCTGACGAGTTCCCCATTTCTCATCATTTCTTTGAGTACGTCGATGGTTTGACGCACGAGTGATTCCTTCTCCGGCAGCTTCATAGAGCGCATTGTAGGTGAACTGGTTGTTTCACCCAACCAAATAAGTGTGCGATTTTGATTTTCTTGCGTCTCGGGAGTGGACTGGGGCATGGTATTTGTTTTTGAGGTTAGGGGAGTCCGACATCGACTTTATAGAATGCTTTTTCTGAGCTAGGGGTGTCGGTAAAGATGAGGGCGGCATCGGTGCCGATGATGGGGCCTTGGCCAGGGACAGGGCTCCATGGGTCGGTGAGGCCGAGGTCGTCACTGTGCATGAGTGTGTAGAGGCGTTGCGGGGAGGTTTGTGGGACGGTGATGGACCAAGTGTTCGATTCACTATTTACAATTGTGCTGACTTGGAAGGAGGAGGTGTGGTCAGTGGGGTCTGTGTTCGCGAGGTATTCGTCATAATTATTTTGGGTATCCTCATCGTCATCGGCTGTGGCGTCGGCACCGACGACATCTTGGAAGTAGCTGTATTCCCAGGAATCGGGGATACCGTCGTTATCAGCATCGGCACCGGGTGGGAGGAAGTCACCGGATTGGTCGTAGTTGATAGAAGCGATTTCGACATTGAAGTTATCGCCGAAGGAGCCACTGGTGTAGTCACCGAAGAGGAGTCGACTGTCGGCGGCGTTGACATCATATGGGGCGCCGGTGGTGGGGGGGAGGCGTTGGCCATCGCGCCAGACGTGGTAGACTTCTGCATTGCTATCGTGAGCGATGCGGAAGGTGTGGAAGGCGCCGTCTTCGTTGTTATGGAATGCTGTGAAGCTATTGCTTCCATTATCGGTAGTTCGGTCGGCGTAGATCTCTACGATGATGCGTGCGGAGTCTGTGCCGCACCAGATAGCAAATCCGTTAGAGCATTCGATGAGTTTGAGTTCGACTTCGAGTGTCCAGTCGCCGTCATTGGAGGAATTCCAGGTAGTGGAGCCACCATCGAGGGTTGCATTGGTGCCACTGAGGGTGGTGCCGGTAGTGAAGCCGGAGTGGTTGTAGAGGAGGTTTGAGCCATTGAGTGATTCGGATGCGAAGGCACCATTGAGTTCTGCCCAGCCATTGATATAGGAGCCATTCCAGATGGCGTTACCTGAGAAGCGGGAGGGGAAGCTGGAAACATCTTTTTCGATAGAAGTTGGGGGGCTGAACGCGCCAGCTGGTTCGGGCATGGCGATGATGCCCAAGCCGCCAGAGATTCGGTCGCCGACATAGCTTTCACCGTCGGCATTTGGGTGGACGTTATCGAAGGTTTGGGTGACGGGGTTGAATCCATCATTGGTTTCGATCACCCAGACGGAAGATGTTGCATTTGATTTGCTAGATGCGAGGGCTGGGAGCAGGGCATTAAGAGCATCTACTTTATGATTGTGAGATTGATTTGTGTAGAGGACCTCACTGAGGAAGATGCTGATGTTAGGGTTAGCTGCTTGAAGTTGGTCGACGATGGTTCCGATATCATCCCGGACGTCAGAAGCGCTTGATGATCCTGCTAGGTCGTTGATACCGATCATGATGACTGCGGTATCTGGGGTGTATGTGGTGCCGTTATTTCCAGTGCCGGCGGCGGAGGGGTCTGGGTAGGCTACTTTATTGCCGAGGGTGTTGAGGTCATATTGTTGGGGGGAGGCTTGACCGGTCCAGTTGAGGAGAGTTCCTTCGCCGCGGTTACCACTTCTTCTATTAGATGGGAGAGCTTCACGGCCATTGATCCAGAAGCTTCTCCAGCCGTAGTGTCCTTCGTGTGTATTTTCGAAGGTTTGGCCATTGGTATCTGGGGCGGTGATGGTGCTATTGAGGTAGGGGCCGGTAACGGAGCCTACGAATTTGTAGCCGGTGGTGGTGCTGATGGGGACGTTAGCATTGGCAAGATTTTTAAAGACTTGGTAGCGATAGGATGGGTAATCGCCGTTGCCACCTTGGGTTATGGAGTCGCCAATAAAAGTGAGTTTTCCGTAATTACGGGAGATGATGCCGGTGGAGAAGTAGGCTTGGGCGAAGCGTTCTCCGATGGTGAGTTTAGCGGTTTTATTGAAGTGGAGGTTATCGGCGGCGGTTTGGTTAGCGAGGTCGAGGTTTGAGAAGTAGTCGATGTAGGCGGTGCTTTGGGCGATGGCGGCGTGGTTGGCGCGCACGGTATCGCGAGTTGACCCAGATGCGGCGATTCCCCCGGAGATTGCGTGCATGTTTGCGGCATTGGGGAGGTCGGCGCGCAGGTTATCGACGAGTTCTTTAAGTCTGGTGCCGGCGATGCTGGCTTCTGAGCTATTATCTGATTCTCCTTGGAGGTAAAGTAAGCCTACGATTTCGAAGGTGTGTCCGGCATTGGTGAGGCTGGTGGTGGTTGTGGTGACAGTGTTGAGGATGTGATTGAACATGTGACCTCCGGCGGATTTACTCCAATTGGTGTTACCGCCGCCACCGCGGCTGGCTTTGATCACACCGAAGTTGCGGGCTCCTGCTTTGTAGAGGGTTCGGGCGAAGCCGATTTCGGGCCCCCAATGAGTGGCACTGCCACCGTAGTAGCCACCTTGCTGGTCTTGGAGTGTGGTGAAGGCACCGCTGGAGTCTCCGAGGCTGGTGGAGGCATTGGCAACATTATGCCAAGCGAACTGGACATGTTGGTCGGCGGGGTCTGATCCTGATGTTGGGTCAGCTTCGCCGCCGTTGGTGGTGCCAAGGGAATTAGACTGACCGGTAAGGATGAAAAGTTTGTAGTGCTCAGCGGCGAGTGGTTGGCTGAGCAGGGTTGCCAGAGCTAGGGTTCTGATGGAGCGATGGAATTTCATTGGGTGTGCTGAAAGTTGCGCCTTGGGAGAGATGGCGTTGGTTTCTACCGCTTCGTGGTCGAAAAGAGGCTACCGGTGCTAGAGGATAGCGCTGCACGGAGTCAGGTCAGGAGCTAGCTATTTCCTAATCGATCAGCGTTTATTATGCGTCACCCCGCAGGTACGGGGGGCTTCATTACTCTTTGATTTTTCAGAAAGTCGCTCCGTCATTCATCTCATTTCAATCACGAAGTGGTATGAGAGTATGGACCAATTCATTCGAGATGAGTGAGTCTTTCTGGGTGGTTTGCAGTGCGAACCAGTGGCTGGGTGGTTTCAGAACCCAGTTGGAGTGGGGGGGAATGGTCAGGATGAGAGTGTTTCCTTAAGGAAGGGGGCGGTACGCGACTTTTTATGATTGGCGACTCTTTCGGGGCTTCCCTGAGCGACGATGGTGCCTCCGAGCTCTCCTGCTTCAGGGCCCATATCGATGAGGTAGTCGGCTTCGGCCATGATGGCGGTATGGTGTTCGATAACGACGACGGTATGGCCTTCATCGACGAGTCGGTGGAGGACGTCGATGAGTTTTCTGACGTCTTCTTGGTGGAGTCCGATGGTGGGTTCTTCGATGAGGTAGAGGTTGGTGTGTTGGCGTGTCATGTTGCGGACGGATTTACGTCCTTTGGTGAGTTCCGCGACGAGTTTGAGGCGTTGGGCTTCACCGCCTGAGAGGGTTGGGGAAGCTTGGCCGAGTTTGAGGTAGCCGAGGCCGGTGTCACTGAGGAGTGAGAGGGTGCGGTGGAGTTTGGTATGATTTTTGAAGAATTCGGCGGCCGTTGAGATGTTCATTTCGAGCACGTCACCGATGGTCTTACCATTGTAGAGAATTTCGAGAGTGGCTTGGTTATAGCGTTTTTCGTTGCAGCTATGGCAGGGGACCCAGGTGGTAGGGAGGAAGTCCATTTCGAGCTTAATACGACCATTGCCTTTACACTCTGGGCATTGTCCTTCGGCATTGTTGAAGCTGAAGCGTGAGGGGGTATAGCCACGCATGCGGGCTTCGGGAACGACGGCAAAGAGTTTGCGGATGTCATCGAGTATTTTGACGTAGGTGGCGGGGCAGGAACGCGAGGTTTTACCGATGGGGCTTTGGTCGACTTCGTAGCAATGTTTGAGATGTTCGAAGCCCTCGGCTTTGGAGAAGCAACTTGTGTTTGGAGCTTTTGATTTGTTGGTGGGCTTCATCGCCTCTGGGAGAGTGCCGCGCATGAGTGAGGATTTACCACATCCGGAAACACCAGTGATAACTGTGAGGCGGCCGAGAGGGATGCGTACATCAATATCTTTGAGGTTATTGTAATTGCAGCCGTAGAGCTTTAGCCAGGCGTTTTTCTCAGCGACTTTGGGAATACTGCGTCGTTTCCCGTGGAGGGGGTGTTGGAGAGGATGTGAGAAGGCGTGGAGAGTGGGAGAGTCAGGAAATGCTTTGAGTGTTTTCTTGAGCTGTGACTGTTTGCCTGAGGTATTGGCAACGATGTTTCCACCATTGACTCCGGCACCTGGACCGAGGTCGATGAGCTGTGTGGCTCGGCGCATAGTCTCGTCATCATGTTCTACGACGAGAAGTGAGTTGCCACGGGCTCGGAGGGCTTCGAGCGTGTCTAGGAGTTGTTTGTTGTCACGCGGGTGGAGGCCGATGGTTGGTTCATCGAGCACGTAGAGAACGCCGGTGAGGTTAGAGCCGAGCTGGGCGGCGAGTCGGATACGTTGGGATTCACCTCCGGAGAGGGTGTCTGCAGAGCGATCAAGTGAGAGGTAGTTGAGGCCAACTTTCTCGAGGAAGCGGAGACGCTGGGTGATTTCTGGTAGGATATCTCGGGCGATGATTTTCTCTCTACCGGAGAAGCTCCAGGATTCTAACAATTCCGCAGCATCAGTGACAGAGAGGTGGCTGATATGGGCGATATTGTTATCGTTGATGAAGACGAATCTGGCATTTTTATTGATGCGGTCGCCATGGCATTCTGGGCACACTTTACGGATGACTTCTTCGTCATCGGAGTTGGAGTGGCTGAGTTCTTCAGCGATTTCGGCTTCGGCTGCGGAATTGAACTCATTGGGTTTTACCTTTTTCTTTCTTTTTTTGCCGAGGGTTTCGGTAATTGAGCCATAGCCTCTGCATTCTGGGCACCAGCCGCGTGGTGAGTTGAATGAGAAGTGGTGTGGGTCGAGTTCTGGGAAGGAGATTCCAGTGACTGGTGAGACTCTGGCTGTGGAGAAGGTTTGGAGGTTCCAGCTTTTGGGTTTTGTTTCTTGGGCGGTAGCGCACTGTCCTTTGCCGAGGCTGAGAGCTTGTGTGAGTTGGTCTGCGTTAGGGGTGGCGTTATCAGAGATGACAGCGAAGATATCGTGTTCTTTGTAGCGTGCTAGAGCAGTGAAATCCTCGGTGGCAATGAGTTTGCCATCGACGAGAAGTTGTTCGATGCCTTTACGTCCGGCAGCTGAGGCGACGTCGGTATGGTAGCCTTTGCGCCCCCTAACAAGAGGTGCTAACAACAAGGTGCGTTGTTTGGATTTAAAGGCTTTTTTGAGTTGTGAGTGGATGGCGTCACTGGTTTGCGAGACGACGGGTTCACCGGATTCTGGGCAATGTTGGGTGCCGAGTTTGGCGTAGAGGAGTCGCAGGAAGTGGAAGATTTCGGTGACGGTTCCGACGGTGGATTTACCGCCGCCGCGAGAGACGCGTTGTTCGATAGCGACGGTTGGTGGGAGTCCTTCGATTTTATCGATATCTGGTTTTTCGAGTTGTCCGGCAAACTGTCTGGCGTAGGGGGACATGGAGTCGAGGAAGCGGCGTTGGCCCTCGGCGAAGATGATATCGAAGGAGAGTGTGGATTTTCCTGAGCCTGAGAGTCCGGTGACGACGACGAGTTCGTCACGCGGGATGGTGAGGTCGAAATTTTTGAGGTTATGTTCGCGTGCGCCGGAAATTTGAATGGCTTTGTTGTTGTGGGTGGCTTTGGATTTTCGAGATTTGGCTGATTGGGAGAAGTGGTTGGCGGCTTGTTGGTCGGAGGCGAGGGCGAGGGAGGTTTGGGTTTCGGTATTGAGGATTGCTTCTGGGGTGCCGGTGAAGACGATTTGGCCACCATCGGTACCGGCGCCGGGGCCCATTTCGATGAGGTGATCGGCGGCTTTGATGACGTCGAGGTTGTGCTCGATGACGAGGAGGGTGTGTCCGGCATTGACGAGGGACTGGAAGACTTGGAGGAGTTTTTCGATGTCGGTGAAGTGGAGGCCGGTGGTGGGTTCATCGAGGATGAGAAGTTGGCCGGCATCTGTGACTTTTTTAGTTTTTGAGAGGAGTTGGCAGAGTTTGATGCGCTGGGATTCACCGCCTGAGAGGGTGTTGAGTGGTTGGCCGAGGCGGAGGTAGCCGAGTCCGACATCGACGAGAGGCTGGAGGGCCTTTGCTATTTTGGATTTGAGGGTGAGGGATTTTGATTTGGGTTCACCGTCACGTATTGCGAAGAAGGTGAGAGCTTCGGTGATAGTGAGTTTGAGGATGTCGGCGATCGAGTGGCCGTGCAATGTGATTTCGAGTGCGGCTGTATTGTAGCGCGAACCCTCACATTCAGGGCAGGTGATGTAGAGGTCACTGAGGAACTGCATCTCAACTTTTTCGAAGCCATTGCCCCAGCAACGTTCACAGCGGCCGGCGCCTGAGTTAAATGAGAAGTATCCGGCTTTGATGCCTTTCTCTTCGGCTTCTTCTGTTAGGGCGAAGAGTTCTCTGATGGCGTCGAAGGCGCCTGCATAGACGGCAGGGGTGGAGCGTGGGGTTTTGGTGAGTGGTGATTGGTCGACGCGCTCGACACCTGAGATGTGGTCGACGCCTTTTATGGATTTGATAAAGGCGGGGTCTTCCTCGGTATTTAGCAAGAAGGCCTTGAGGAGGTTGAGGTAGATGACATCGTTTGCGAGTGTTGATTTACCTGAGCCCGAGACGCCTGTTAGGCAGTTAAAGCTACCGATATTGATCGCAACATTTTGGTTATTAATGTTGTGTTTATGGGCGCCGTTGATGGTGAGTTTTTTGCGTGATTTTCTGCGTTTAGCGGGTGGGTCGATGGATTTCTGGCCGGTGAGGTAGGGGAGGGTAACGGAGTTAGGATTTTGCTTTATGAGCGTCTTCAGGTTGCCTTTGAGAGGTCCGTGGAAGGTGATATTACCGCCTTGTTCACCGGCTTTTGGTCCGATATCGAGGAGGTTATCGGCATGGCGCATGACGGCTTCTTCGTGTTCGACGACGACGACGGTGTTTCCTTTGTCGCGAAGGTTGTGCATGACCTTGATGAGTTTATTGATGTCGCGGGCGTGGAGGCCGACGGTGGGTTCATCGAGGACGAAGAGGGTATTTGTGAGGGCGGCACCTAGGCATGTGGTGAGGTTGACACGTTCGATTTCACCGCCTGAGAGAGTGCGCGCGGGTCTATCGAGAGTGAGGTATGACAAGCCGACATCATTCAAGTAGCTAAGCCGGCTAGTGATTTCGGACATCGCATGTTTGAGCGAAGTCGACTGTTGGGTGTGCTTGTTAGATTCGAGAGTGAGGTTTGATGAGTTGAGAGCATCGAACCAAAGTTTGAGTTCCCCGAGAGGGATGTGCCAGAGGTCAGGGAGGGCCTTGCCGTTAATTTTGAAGCAGAGAGCTTCAGGTTTGAGTCTGGTACCATTGCATTCGGGGCATTCGGTGTAGGCGCGGTAGCGTGAGAGGAAGACGCGGACGTGCATTTTATAGGCTTTGGTTTCCATCCAATCGAAGAAGCCGCGGACGCCGTACCATTTGCCCTCTCGCCAGAGTTTATCGGCGTTTCCTTTTTCACCCTTGAGGACCCAGTCACGATCTTTTTTGGGGAGGAGGTGCCATGGGGTATTGGTGTCGACTCCCTTTTTTCTGGCGCATTTGATGAGGTCATCTTTGCATTCAGCGCCGCGCTCGCCCTCGAAGGGTTTAATGACGCCTTCACGGATGGTGAGGGTGGGGTCTTGGATTGCCTTATTGAGGTCGATACCGATGATGCGGCCAAAGCCTCTGCATTCAGGGCAGGCACCGAGTGGGGAATTAAAGGAGAAGAGTGAGGCTGTGGGGGGGCGTAGAGTGAAGCCCGTATTTGGGTTTCTCCATTCTGTAGAGAAGTGTTTGGTTTCAGACTCGTTAAAATGGAGGGCGCAGTGTCCTTTGCCGAAGTTGAGAGCAGCTTCTAGGGCTTCGTGGAGCCGCTTCTTGTTAGATGGGGTGAGTTTGATGCGATCTTGGATGACGACGGCGGAGGAATCGTTCCAAGGGGATTGGTCAGGAGTGTCATCTGTACGCAGGATAGCATTGTCTTTGAGGACGCGGAGGTAGCCTTGTTGGTTAAGGAAGTGGCAGACTTCAGCGGTGGTTGCGCCTTCGGAGATAGTGATTGGGAAGAGGACGAGGAGGTTTTGTTGGGCGAGGTTTTCGTAGGCCCATTCGATGATAGAGGTGGGGGAATCGGGCTTGATTTCTTCGCCTGTATTGGGGTCGAATGCTTGGGCGAGTTTTGGGTAGATGACTTTGAGGTAGTCATTGAGTTCGGTGAGGGTACCGACGGTGGAGCGGGTGGTGCGGATCGCATTTTTTTGTTCGATCGCGATGGCAGGGGGGATGTTATCGATGCGATCGACGATGGGTTTATCCATGCGGTCGAGGAATTGTCGCACGTAGGGGGAGAAGGTTTCGACGTAGCGTCTTTGGCCTTCGGCGTAGAGGGTATGGAAAGCGAGTGAGGATTTGCCAGAACCAGAGGGTCCGGTGACGACGGTAAGTTGGTTCGTCGGAATTTCGAGGTCGAGGTTTTTGAGATTATGTTGGCGGGCACCTCGGATTTGGATGGCTGGGATATTCTCTGGCACGGGGGGAGCTTAGCGGTGATCTGGCAGAGAGCAAATGGGGAGTTTTACTTTTTCGGGACTTCGACGAGGAGTTCTGACTCGGCGATGTCTGAGGGGGCAACGACGGGGGAATCGAGTGGGAGATTATTGAGGTCTCCGTAGCGTTGTTTGATCAGGGATGCGACTGTGGGATGTTCGAGGTTGTAGGATTTCATGGGACGCTTTTCACAGAGCTCGACATCGGCGGCGTGTTTGTAGACTTTCCAGACAAGTTCTGAGCAATAGAGTTTTTTATCATCCCAGAGGAATTTGAGGTCGTAGTCTTTTCTGATATTTTGTTTCGCCCATTGTTCGGCGCGGCTGAGGGATGCAGCGTTAATGGATGAGGTGTCTTTGAGTCGGCGAGCGTGGAAGGATTTCGGGTGGCGTTTGATGAAATCTTCGAGTTTGGTAAATTTGACTGGCTGGACGGCTTCAAGGACCCACCATTGGTCATGTTTTTTGAAAACGACACCGACGTGTGTCCATTCTGAGTTTGTGGCTGCTTTGATGGCATTGGCTTGGCCACGGTGTCCGCTCTGGAAGACGATATCTCCGTCTTGGAGAGCGTAGGGGTTATGGGTACTGTACTCGGCGTATCCAAACGAGAGGATTGCCGAGAGGGCAATAACAATAGGAAAGAGGGCGCGTTTCATAGGTAGCTATGAGTGTAGCGCAGCGGGGGGGAGGTGTCTTGAATAAAAAGAGGAGGGGGAGAAAAAATGTTAGGTTTTGGCTCTGCGGCTATTCTGAGCTGTTTTCTTTTTTTCTTTATCTTTAGGGGCTTCCTCGATTTCAGGTTCAACGGGAGTGCCTCCTTTGGCGATGATGAGGATGCGTTGCCACTCGTCTTCGGTGAGTTCGATTTCTTTATTGATATAGAGGATGGATTCTTCGTTAGCAACTTCGTCGAGGGTATCGCATTTCAGTTTACAGTTACCGACATAGGTTTCGCGCCAGAGTTTGAGTTGTGGGGCATATTCTTTATCGATTTCACGTTGTTCGAGTGCGTATTCTCTGAGTGGTTTTTTGAGAGCACCGGGAGCTTTATTGATATCGGAGGGAAGGCGTCCGGCGCTGAGGACTTCCTCATAGAAGGTTTCGGCCTCGAGTTCCGCGGCACGGCGTTCGCTGCGGTCGAGTCTTCGGACGGCGCGTTTCCCTTCACGGATAAAGCGTTCGATATTTTTGAGGAGGCTGGCATCGTATTCCGAGATAGTGTCACCGGTATTTTTGGCGATGAGTGTGCGCATTTCGGCGATGAACTTGAGGTGGTCAAATTTAGAGGCGAGGGCAGCTTTTTCGGCTTCGATTGCGGCGCGTTCGGCTTCGGCAGCAGCGCGCATATCGGCGAGTTTTTTAGCATCCTCTTGTTCTTTAATTTTTTGTTCTTCGAGTTCAGCGAGGCGGTCTTCTTCGGCGATTCTGCGATCTTCTTCGAGGATGCGTCTTTCGCGTTCGAGTTCGGCGAGGCGGTCTTCTTTTTCTTTCCTTTCGCGTAGGAGTTGAGCTTTGAGAGAAGCTTGTTTGGCATTGGCCTCTTCTTGCTCGATGCGTTTTTGTTCTTCGATTTGGGCGAGTCGATTCGCTTCTTCCTCTTCGGCTTTATTGGAGGAAATTACGGAGAATCCGATGAGTCCGCCAATGACGAGGAGGCTGATGATGACGATGGCCGCGATGGGGGCTGAGCTGGGTTGCTTGACTTGGATCGGGCGGCTTGGGAGGCTTGCTGTTTTTTGGGTAGTAGCGATCGCTGCGGGGCGACCGGCTAGGCCACCTGTTTGATTCGCTTTATCTTCGAGTTTTTGGGCGAGGGTTTCTAGCTCCTCGGCCATTTCTCCAGCATTGGGGTAGCGGAACTCTCGCTGCGGGTGCATAGCCTTGAGGATGATGGTGTCAAACTCAGGGTCAGAGTCACTGATTGTGGAAGCAGGGATGTAGGGGTGAGGTGGCATGGTGCCTGTGAGAAGCTCATAGAGCATCACACCTACAGAGAAGATATCGGCACGTTGGTCGATGTTGTTGGGGTCATTGAGGACCTCTGGTGCGGTGTAGCCTTTGGTACCGTAGATTGTGCCACCTTCGTGGGTGTTATCGAGAGGGCGGGCGAGGCCGAAGTCGACGATTTTTGGGCGCGCTTGGTCGTCGATGAGGACGTTGGCTGGCTTTATATCTCGGTGGATAAGGCCAGACTGGTGGGCGTGTTCAAGGCCGCGGCACATGGCTGCAATGAGGCGGCATGCCTCGCTCATTTCGACACTTTTGCCGTGCGCTGAGTCGAAGAGTGATCGGCCTGGTACGAGCTCCATGACGATATAGAGCATGCCATTGATATTACCGAAATCGAAGACCTGAACGAGGTTCGGGTGGTTAAGTTTTGCCATGGCCTTCGCTTCGGTTTCGAAGGACGAGCTGAACTGGGGATCGAGCCCGAGTTCGTAGGGTAAGATCTTGATGGCCACTGGTCTCTCGAGTGAGATTTGGGTGGCACGAAACACAGCTCCCATGCCACCTTGGGCAATGAAGTCAGTGACTTCGAAGCCATCAAAGTAGGGGTTGAGCTCTTCTGGGGTAGGTGGTGTGAATCCTTGGGACATCCTCGGTACGCATGCAGTGGATGGGGGGATTAAGGTCAGGTGTGCGGCAAGGATAGACTAGATTGCCGAAAATGAAAACAAGGATTCGCTTCTAATCGTTTCAAATGGAGATTTGAAGACGGCAAATAAAAAGGCCTTGGTTGATCCAAGGCCTTGATAATGTGAAATTTAGTTGAAGAGCTGGATGAATTTTTCCGTGCCAGCACTGGAGGATTTGAGTGCCATTTTGGCAGCCTTGACAGCGGTGAGCTGTTTCTTAGCCTCTAGGTTTTTGATGATATCGCGGAGTTTTTCGTTATAGACGATACGAATTTTTTCGATTTGTTCTTCGAAGTCGGAATCGATGCGTCCTTGTTTATCGTAGGCGTCGTTGGTGAGTTTTTGCACTTTGGCGCTATTGCCCATGCCTGCGACTTTTTCTTTGATTCGGTCTTCGCCATCGATCAATTTTTTAATTTCTTGGATCGGGTAGGCTTGGCGGACTTGTTCATTTTTGCTGAGCCCTTTGAAGTGGAATTCGAGGTCCCACTTGAGTCGTTTGACATTTTCTTGGTGTTGGGACTCACGTTTTTCGGTTGCTTTAGCGATAAGTTCGGCGGCTTTTTTCTGAAGTTTGGAGAAGTCAGAGGTGGTAGCGCCAGTTTTTGGTCCTGTGGGGCCGGCTTTAGTCGCTGGAGCATCTGCGCTCCATTCGAAGAGGGTGAATGGGAGTGCTTCTTGGGATGAGACGTCACGCCATGGGCCTTGGCTGGTAGCAAGGATGGCGATGGAGTCGTTCTCTTTCGGGTAGTTGGTATCCCATGAGGCGTCTTTCCATTCTTCGCCGGTGATCCATGTCCACTCGGAGCCATTGAGTTGGCCACCGATACGTGCCATTTTTCCAGATGGAAGGTGGCTGGTGACGAGGTCGGCGAGGTAGGCTAGCTCTACATCATCAGACGGGGTTGCGAGGTGTGCGCCGCCAGCGGCAGCAGCTTCTTTAGCTTCGTCTAATGTAAGTGGCTGGGGGCAGAGGTAATAGATACGCTGGCCAAAGTTGAGTGAGCCTGGTGGGTAGATCGGGTTTGGTGAGTCCAGGGTCTGGGCGGTTCGGCTCATGCGTTCGGCGAGCGCATCTGGCGTGGAGCCATCGGCTTTCCACTCGATGAGGAAGCCTGAGGTGTCAGAGCTTTTTTTGGCACTGGCAAAGAGGTCGCTATCGATCTGGGCGAATGCGAGTTTAGAGGTTTTACGGATATCGAGAGTGTCACTCCATGGGGTGCCATCTGTCCATGCCCATTGTTTGTTGCCGGCAGTGGCGGCGCCGACCCAAGCTGAACTACCGCTAGGAATGAGCTTGGCAATTTTCTGGGCATCGGTCGTGGATGAGAAGGTTGCAAGTTGGGCACCATGTTCTTGGGCCCAAAGCTCGGCGTCGTGCCAAGTCATCGGAGTTTCGATGAAGAGGACGAAGCGTTCTCCGCCGTTGAGGTGGAGGGTATCTTTGGGCATTTCGCTCGCTGGGCGGTCTCCGGAGGCGAGGCGACTGCGGAGTTGGGCAAGTTGTTCGAGGGTGCTGAGCTCTTTGATGGTAGGGATTTCGTCTACACTGAGCTTTTTAGGCTTCTGAGGCTTTTGTTGCGCGGAGTTGGGGACTTTTTCCGCTTTATTGACTTCGAGCTTTTCGAGGTTTTTGTTTTGTTCTTCGATTTTCGCGATATCGGCCTCTCGTTTTTTCTTCCATTCGAGTGCGCCATAGATGGCTCCGAGGAGGACGAGGATGATAACGATGTTACGAGCATTTCCGCCACCGCTGCTGGCGGCGGCAGGCTGAGGCACTGGAGATTTTTTTGATTTGGCAGCGGAGCCGGCTGCCACTGGTTTAGCAGCAGGGGTGGCGGGAGCTGCAAGCTGCGGGCTGGAAGTTTGGAGCTTTGAGCTGGCAGTCTTTGAGCTATTTTTGAGCTTACGCAGGATTTCTTGGAGGTCGTCTGAGAACTCGCTGGCGTCGGAGTATCGCTGGGCGAGGTTGGAGGCGATAGCTTTGCGGATGAGTCGATCGATGACGGGGTCGCATTTGGCGTACTTGGTCACTGGCTCGTAGATATCACCGGGGATTTTACCGGCGAGGAATTCATAGAGCATGATGCCGACGGCAAAGATATCGGTGGCTGGGCCCACTTTTTCAGGTGCGGAGAGGACTTCGGGGGCGGTGTAGCCTGGGGTGCCGAAGATTACGCCAGTTTCGGTATCGCCTGATGGGCGAGCGAGGCCGAAGTCGCCAATTTTAGGGACACCGGCTTCGGTGATAAAGATATTGGCGGGTTTGATATCGCGGTGGAGGATGCCAGCTTCGTGGGCATTGGCGAGGCCATTACAGATGGCGATGATGACCTCGAGAGCTTCTTTTTGTTCGAGGTGGCCTCCGTATGTTTTTTCATAGAGGGTGGCACCATCGACAAACTCCATGACGATATAGAGCATGCCCTCGAGTTCCCCGAAGTCGAAGACGCTGATGAGGTTGGGGTGGTTGAGGCGAGCCATGAGTTTGGCTTCTTTGACGAAGGACTCACGGAAGGATTCAGACTCACCGAGCTCAGGGGGGAGCACTTTGACTGCGACGGGGCGGTCGAGTGAAGTTTGGGTTGCTTTATAGACGGCGCCCATGCCACCTTTAGCGATGAGCTTTTCAAAATGGTATGCAGGAAGGAGCTCGCCTAGCTTATCTACGCTAGGGGGGACGAACTCGAGAGCTTGATGTGGATTGTCGGTCGACATGTACTATAAATAGGTTGGGGTTGGGACGCCGCTGGTTACAAATGACTTTACAGAAAAGGTCAAGCCTCGCTCAATACCTGAGGAGCATAATTTTAAACACAACGACACGTAGGTTATGGATGAGAAAGTAATAATGGATGCTATAGGACGTCAAGGCATTCAGGATATGGTCTGCGCATTTTATGAAAAAGTTCCGGAGGATGATATTTTAGGTCCGATGTATCCGGAGGACGATATGGAAGGGGCGAAAGAGAGGTTGTTTGACTTCTTGATGTTTCGTTTGGCGGGTGACTCGAAGTACACGGAGAAGCGTGGCCATCCACGATTGCGGGCGCGGCACATGCCTTATAAGATAGGTACTCGTGAACGCGATCGCTGGGTTCAGCTGATGCGTGAAGCGATGGAAGAAGCGCAGATTCCCCAGGCGGTAGCGGACGAGTTAAATGCCTTCTTTTTTCAAGTGGCTGACTTCATGCGCAACGTGCCTGAGGGAAGTGGAATCCACTTCAATCCGCGAGCGTGACAATATTGTAATATTCAACGTTGGAGTTGGAGGTCGAGCCAGAGTGCCCAGTCTGAGCGGATTCCGTCGCCGCCATCGGTGGTAAGGAGTTCGAGCTTTTTGACATCCGAAACGTTGATTTTGAATGGTCTTTTTTTGCCGTCTTTGAGTGTAGGGGACTTAAAAAGTTCTTTGCCATCTCCGAGGATGGTGAATCCGACAGAACCACCGGAGCTGTCTGCAATGCCGCAGGTACCAGTGAGTGATTTCCATTGAGCTCCGAGGTCATAGATGGCCTTTGAGTTGGCGTGAGCAAAGAGCCCAGAGGGGTAGATTGTTCCGCCAGATTCTAGGAGCATGGAGTCATTGTCCATTCGGTCGAAGAATGGGCGGCCGTATCCGACGCGGATGGAGTTGAGTTTACAGTCGGTGAGGGTGACTGACTTTTTCTCAGCGGGTAGGGATGCCGGGGTGGGGAGTGGTCGTTTTTGATTTTTACTGTCGACCAGTCTACGGGCGGTCTCTTGAATGCGGGTACTAGCGTCTTGTGGTAAGAGGCTGAGCGGGTCGTTGTGGCGCTGGAGGATGGCTTGGACGACGGGTTGAAGGGCTAACTTTGCTTGGATAGACGAGAGGTCAACGGAGCCATCTTTTGCGACTGAATAGGGGTAGGAGTATTTACTGTTAGACCCGATGAAGGAACTGGCTCTCCCATTAGCGTGGAGGAAGACAAGATTGAGGTCGGCTGCTTTGCCTGGAGCTAGGGCGTCGCAGTGGAGGGTGAATCGGCCATTGGCATCGGGGATCGCTGAAGTGGTTGTGGCATTGTAGTCGCTGCCGCCTTTAGGATCCATGTATGCGAGTACGGCGTATGGAGGAATTTTGCCAGTTACGGTACCGGTGACAGTGAAGCTCTTGCCGTGGTTTTCGAATGCGAGGTCTTCGAGTTGGGTCATTGGGGGCTCATGCATACGGGCGGTGTGGCCCGAGAATATGGGGTGGGAAGCAAGTTTAAGTCCATGGGCGAGGGTAATAAAGGCACCTTTACCTTCACCACGCAGTTCGTCACCGTAGGCACGATTTCCTGATCCCATGAGGGCGACGCCGAATTCTTCAGCTTCGTCGTTGCGTTGTTTATTATGTGGGAGGCCGAGGGCGTGACCGAGTTCGTGCGCGATGCCTCCGATAAAGATGGTGTTGTATTTGCCGAGGCTGATATTGCCGTATTGTCCATCGCGGACGTTACTTCCTTTTTCGGTGAGATATTTGAGTTCTAGGATGGGGGAGTCGACTTGCCAGGCGGTGCCTTCAGTGCTGGTGCCACCTGCGTAATAGGGGGAATTTTGGCGGATGGTACGGTGTTTTTCGTTCCAAACGGACATGTTACAAAAGATGACGATGGTTTCTTTTGAGGCATCGATTCCTGCGGCTTCGAGGGTAGGGAGGCATTCTTTACGAATTTTGCTGCCGCTATTGACGGCGTATTGGTCGTAATTTCCTTTTCCGGTGACTGTATGGATGACGAGTTTGCCTGAGTCATCGTGGTCGAGTTTGAGGCCATGGTCTTTGAAGCCGAGCCTTGCCATTTCCTTAAGGTAGTATTTTTGGATATCTTCGAGGATGGTTTGGAGGCGTTCTTGGTAGCGTTCTGCGGGGGCTTTATCGGCAGGTGACCAATAGACGATATGGAGTTTGCGTTCCCCTGTACCGGGGTTTTCTTTGCGCCAATTTTCCAGAATGGTTTGCGCTTGGGGGACTTGGATGGCGATTTGTTTCGCAGCTGGAGCGAGTGACTCGAGGTCGACGGAAGCTTCAGGCTGAGATTTGGTTGATTCAGTGGGAGGGGGAGTCTGAGTGGTGGGTTTCTTACAATTCAGCACCAGAAGGCATGCGGCGGTCGCTGTGACTGTGGTTAGAAGGGGAAGTGAAATGGAATGCATCATCATAGGTATTATTTAATACACGACCATAACGCCAGAGCTGAGAGGATCTATCTAAAAATCTCATTCGTTGTGAATGAGGTCTTCGCTGTTTGCTGCAGAATTGATGACGGGATCTGTCTTTTCGGAGATGGCCGAGGTCATGAAGCAGCGTCCTGTTTGGAGAGTTCAGAAACAAATGCTCTGGGGGATGGGGTGCGTAACTTAGGGTGATGGTTGCGCTGTTGGTGGGCTACTCTGTGATTCGACCGAACCACTAGGTACGAGAGTGGGGGCTCAGCAAGGAGTGAGAGATTTAGGTAAAAGACCGACGGCTTTGAGTCCAGCAAGCAAAAAGAGGGAAGCGATGACAGTACCGATAATTTTCGATCTGGTGATCCCTATAGGGGCTGGAGAGGTGGACATACACTATAGAGTGATGAGGGACCGCATTTATTCCCTCGATAGAGAAATTAGCGTGCGCGACCAGAACGTCGTGCAGCTTGGTATTGTTCGATGCCAGTGACAATACCCTCCGCAATTTTCTGACGGTAGCTTCCTTTTTTTACGGCGCGGCATTCACTGGAGTTTGAGAGAAAGCCACCTTCAAAGAGGATAGCTGGGTTTTGGGCGTTGCGAATGACATAGTAGCGAGCGAATTTTACTTTCCGGTCGAAGGCGCGTGTGCGTCTCAAGACGGCACTTTGGACATATTGAGCGAGTGGTTTTGAGCGTGAAGAATAATAGAAGGTCTCAATCCCTTTTGCGCCGCGGCGGTAGGTATAGTTATAATGGATGGAGACAAAGATGGAGTTACCGTAGCGGTTGCCGATGGAAGCACGCTTTTGAAGTGAGAGAAAGACATCACTGGTACGGGTCATGCGAGTGCGGTAGCCTTTGCGCTTGAGCATGTAGTCGACGCGCTTCGCTGTATCGAGTGCGAGGTGCTTTTCGTAGACTTTTCCGTAGTTGCCACCAATATCTTTCCCTCCGTGGCCCGCATCGATGACGACGGTGCTGAAGGGGCCAGCCACCACAGCGCTGATGCTGCTGATCAGGAAAAAGGCTATGATTCGAAATAGGGGCATGGGTGGATCGGGACGTGACGGGTTGGCGCGGCCAGCTTTATGTGGGTAAAAAGCTGACCATCAAGTCTCACACCAATTCTGATCTGTCAAGGTGTGAGCGCTAGCAGTATTGTTGATAGAACGCACTTTTTGAAGAATCTTTTTCAGAAAGCTAAAATAAATAGCTGAGGAGTGTGATGGTCAGGAGAGGTGTGAAGAATCTGAGGGATTGAGGAAACCTTGATCTGTTAGGAAGCCTTCAGCTGACTCGAGTGTTTGCACGAAGTAGTTTTGGTTCACATTGAAGTTAAAGAAGGAGTGCGTGGCGCGTGTGAAGGGGACGAATCGCGCGACATTTCTTTTACTGGTGAGGCGTTGGCAGAATTTTTCGACACTGGCGACGGGGACGGTGGGGTCTTCGTTGCCGTGGAAGAATATCATAGGTGGGAGTTTTCTACGGATATTTTTGGTGGGGCTGGAGCGTCGGGCGTCGCGTTTATTTGTGAAGTGGTCATGTCCGACTCCCCGTTTTGTGGTATCGACGATTGCGCTCCATAGGATGAGGGCATTGGGGGCACCTGAGAAGAAGCCGTCGTTTTCGACTTTTTTGTGCATGGCGGCGCAGAGTGCGAGATGTGCACCGGATCCTGAGCCTCCGGCGATGATTTTTTCGGGGTCGACACCGAGGTAGCGGTTATTTTTGCGCAGCCACAGGATAGCGGTTTGGGCGTCGGCGATGGCGTCAGTTGGGTCGCAGCCGTGTTGGGCGGAGGTGCGGTATTCCGCGACGATGCCAACAGCACCGAGGGCAACAAAGTTGAGAGCTTGGGGGACGAATTGGGTGGCCATGGATTGGTCCCAGAGTCCACCGTGGAATAGGATGATGGCGCTACGGTGATCGTTTTCGCTGTGGTTCTCTGGGTAAAAGCAATGGAGGGTGAGTTCTCCTTGGTCGGTGCGTTTGTAGACTATGGATTCCGCGTCTTTGAGGAGTTCCTCATCGCGAATGACGGCAATTGGCGGTACAGCTTTTTGGGAGGTATCCATAGATCTGTGAATCGAAGAGGTTTTGGTTTTACCTCTGAGGATATTCATTGTGCAATGCTTCACATGATCTCAAAGCGATTTTTTTTAATGTTAGGAATGTTCTCAATTTTGTTGGGTGCATCTGATCTAGGAGCTCAAGTGAATAACCCGCAGCTGCAAAAGCAGTTAGAGGGAGTGTATTCAAAGTGGCGCAATGCGATGGTACAGAAGGATGCTCGTACGTGGGGGCAGACGACGGCAAAGAGCCGGCAGATGGCGATACGCAACAGGATTTATTCTGAGCGCAGGGCGTACCCTCAGTCGGTATTTGACATACCGGCAGCGCCACCATCTGTGGCGGGTTTGAAGGGATTGAGTGCGCATCGGAAGGGGGCGACTGCGACATCGGTGTATTTTGGGAAGGTAGATTTTGGTGTAGGTGGGGATCCCGCAGACAACCTGTTATTGTTGCATTTTGTCAACGAGGGGGGGAGTTGGAAGTATGACACAGCTGACTTTATCAATTTGTTAGCATTGCCTGAAGTTCGCAAGCAATTGCAGGCTGGGGACTATACTTATGTTGAGCAGAAGGATTTTCAGGCGAGTGGGGTTGTGCCGCCAATGCCAATAGCGGTGGGGCCAGCGAAGTATATTGCTAAGGTGTATACGTTTTGTCCTGGGCGCGATGTGAAGGTCAAGGTGAACAAAATTTCTGACCACCATTTCATCGACACGAAGGCTGCTGAGGTTGTGATAGGTGGTGGTAAGGATGGGTTGAATGAAGTGCAGTTTGCAACGAAGGCATTGGAGGGGAGCACGGGCAAGGAAGCGATGACGATTCGCGTGTATTTGATGTCGACGGTGCCAGGAACAAAGCCGATCAAGGCCTTTGAATATCAGGTCAAGGAGGGTGAGGAGGTGAAGCCATTTGGCAGTTCTCATTTTGTCATTGATGCGAAGATGGCGAAGAAACTCAACGGTTAGACCTTGAATAGACTGGGTATGATGACGGTATTGGTAGAAGTTTTTTGTAAGGTTTTCGTGATGAGATCCATATCGCAGTAGGAATAATGATGAAAATTTTACCGACACACTCACGACTAGGTGGTGCCGTAAGCATGGCTTTGGCAGCAGGGATAATGGGAGCTGGAAGCTTTGTATTTGCGGCCGAGAAGCCAAACATTGTTTTGTTTTTGGTCGATGACATGGGCTTGATGGATACTTCGCAGCCCTTTTTAGCTGGCAAGGATGGTCGTTTAGCAAAGCAGCCATTGAATGATTTCTATCGCACTCCGGGAATGGTGCGCTTGGCGAAGACTGGCACCCTCTTCTCGTGTTTTTATGCGAATAGTGTGTGTTCGCCGACGCGGACGACGATTTTGAATGGGCAGAGTTCGGCGAGGCACCACGTCACCCAGTGGATCAATCCGTATAAGAAGAACTCGGGCCCGAAGGGGTGGAATTGGAAAGGGTTGAAGCCTGGAGATGTGACCTTGCCTGGTTTGTTGAAAGAGGCTGGATACAAGACGATTTTCTGTGGTAAGGCGCATTTGGGGCCCTTTAAGTCTGAGGGGGTAGACCCAACAAACTTGGGATTTGATGTGAATATCGGCGGTTCCGCAATTGGGCAGCCAGGTAGTTATTATGGGGAGAAGAACTACGGGAAGGGGGGATCGCATCCTGTTCCTCATTTGGAGAAGTATCATGGGACGAAAACCTTTCTGACTGAGGCTTTGACGCTTGAGGTGAACAAAGAGATTGATAAGGCGAAGGCTGAGAAGAAGCCATTTTTTGTGGAGATGAGTCACTACGCTCTGCATGCACCTTTTCATTCGGACCCACGATTTGCAGACAATTATAAGGACTCAGGAAAGAACGCCAGGGCGCAAGCCTATGCAACTTTGGTTGAGGGCATGGATAAGTCTCTGCGCGACATGTTAGACCATTTAGAAAAAATTGGTGAAGCTGAGAATACGATTGTGATATTTCTCGGGGACAATGGTTCTGATGCTCCATTGGGTAGGACTCACAGTGTGGGGTCTTCAGCTCCGATTCGAGGAAAGAAGGGGACGCATTATGAAGGAGGGATGCGTGTGCCGTTTATTATGAGTTGGGCCAAGCCTAGTGCAGGTTCGGCATTGCAGAAGAAGTTCCCGATCAATCCAGGTGCTGTGACTGATGATTTTGCGAGCATCTGTGATATTTTCCCGACTGCATTAGAGGCCGCAGAGGTTGAGGCGCCGAAGTCTCATATCGTCGATGGTCAGAGCATTGCTAGTTATCTGGAGAATCAGAAGGGTGAGAACAAGCAAACCTTCTTGATGCATTTCCCGCATTCGCACCGCAGTAGTTATTTTACTGTCTATCGTGATGGAGATTGGAAGATCGTCTACCACTACGCGAAGCCTCAAGGGAAGAGAGTGGAGCTGTTCAACTTAGCGAAGGATCCTTATGAGGCCAAGAACATGGCGGCAACTGAGACCCAGCGCGTCTCTGAGATGCTCAAGCAAATGCAGGCTGCGTTAGATGAAGCTGGAGCGCAGTATGCAGTGCATAAAGATGGGAAGCCAATGCGTATAGAGCATTAGTCGTGGCTCATGCCCCCTTCGGCTAGGAGTATTGGCAGGTCGTTTTCGGCAATTGATTTTAAGTGATAGCCAGTTGGACTGAGTTCCAGCTGGCTATTTTTTGTCCTAAAAAAAGCTTCATGCTTCGGAGGGGAGTGGCTATGCTCGGGCCGTGCTCCAGATAGTCTTCAACGAAATTAGCGCAGCTGAAATTTCTCAGCTGGATACTCTAGATCAGCTTGAATTGTTAGATGCTTTTCAGGTTACCGAAGAGAAGTTAGAAAATCTCGATGGTGGAGAATATGCGAAGTTTGAGCGAGACGGGAAGGTGTTGTATCGGTTTCGCACGACGGAATACCGGATTTATTTTGGAGTGAAGGAGAAGAATGTGATTGTTCACAGGGTGTTACACAAGAACACATTTTCGGACTTTTTATTCCGTTCTAAGATGCCAGTGAGTGAGGATGAGGCATTGAGCAAGTCGAAGCATTTTTGGAAACTGATCGACGAGGGGCGCAATGCCCGTAGGGTCTAGTCTCTAGAGGGGGGAGCGTGTTTTAGAGATGGGATAAGTGTTTAGTGGGAGGCTTCGACTGACTCTACGAGTTTGGTGGCATTGTCTTTGATACGAGCTTCCCAGATGTATCTGCGGAATAGGACTTTGACTGCAGCAGTCATGGGTACAGCGAGAATAGCACCTAGGAAGCCACCTAATAGTAATGACCAGAAGAGCATGGAGAAAATGACAGTCATGGGGTGCAAGCCGACTGAGTCACCAACGATTTTGGGTGCTGTTGCTAGTGAATTGATTTGTTGGACAATAAGGAAGATAGCGATGACGGCGACGACATAGGCCCATGGGTTTGACCCTAGCATCCACTCGAGCCCTTCTCTGTTATCGGCAACGTTGTAGTGCACATAGGCGATGATGCAGGAGGGGATGAGGCAGAGGATATTACCGATGTAGGGGATGACGCCGAGTACGGCCATAGCGACGCCGATGACGAGGGCATATGGAAGACCAAAGATGAAGAGTGCGATCCCGACCAGTATACCGTCGATAAATGCGACAAGCATTTGGCCGCGGAAGAAGGAGATGAGGTAGCCATTGATTTCTTGGAGTGTGGCTACGACTTCGTTTTTAAAGCTTGAGGCTCGGAGTGGGACGTATTCGTGCCAGTGTGCTTTGATAGCTGCAGATTCTTTTAAGAAGTAGTAGAGGTAGATTGGGACCATTGCGAGGCCAACGACCAAGCCTAGTGAAGCAAGAATAGTTGAAGTACCGGCTGTGATAAACTTACTGGCGTAATTAGAGATTTCTTCGGTGTGGGAGGTTATTTGGTATGCGAGGTTTGTTTCGCTGAAGGGGACTTTGGGTTCTTGGCTAGTGGGGAGTTGGGTGGTTTGGGGAGTTTGGTTTGATTCGTGTCTTGCTAAGGCCCATTCGGCAGAGGGTTTGATCCATGAGGTTTCTCCGAGTTCGGTAATAGTTTTGGTGATACTTTGGCCTAATTTACTCTCACCGTTAGACCCTCTGGCTGTGAAGAGGTCTTTTGCTTGGCTCACGATAGGTGGGACAATGATGAGCCCCATGACGACGATGGCGACAATGAAGCTTGTGAATACAGTGATGACTGATTTGAGACGGCTGAGCCCTTTCTTTTGGAGCC
The DNA here is from genome assembly GCF_042683245.1 of Rubritalea tangerina. Taxonomy (NCBI): domain Bacteria; kingdom Pseudomonadati; phylum Verrucomicrobiota; class Verrucomicrobiia; order Verrucomicrobiales; family Rubritaleaceae; genus Rubritalea; species Rubritalea tangerina. Next base: position 33,652 of record NZ_JBHUJB010000076.1, on the reverse strand, counting down.
AGGAAACAAACGGGTCGAGCAGGTATGCGATGATACCAGATACAGCTATAGGGATGAGAACGGGTTGTAGATAGCCTAGGACTTGGCTGATTAGCCAAATTAGGGAGACTAACAAAAATCCTAGAGTAAAGATACCTAGGCCAGTGAGTGCGCGCCAGAGTGTCTTCTTTTGAAATTCTGATGGGTAGGGAGATTGCATAGTTGGCTAAGATGAAGCACCACTATGCCTTCAAGTGCTGGAATGACGATTGTAAAATGCGCGCTATATTAGAATGCCCAAGTTCACTGAGCGGTGAGCTAACAAATGACGGAGTCTTTAGCATCTAAGATGCTGATGGCGTCTTCTTTTTTGAACATTTTAGCAAAGGTACTGCCCATATTGGCAGCTTCAAGAAGGGTTTGCGTGGTAGCTACATCAGAGACATTGCCTCCATCATCGTACTGCACTCTGAATGGGGGTTCGTATGCTTCAAAGGTTTCGTCGTTCTCGTTTTGTGCAGGAGCGTAAGCTATTTCTGGGAACTGTTCTTTAAATTCCGTTTCTAAGATTAAGCTGAGTGTTCGAGGGACGACTTCATGGAAGGCGAGTTCCTTTTGGAAGTTGTAGTCGGCGGCGTTGATGTCAGTGGTAAAACTGAAATCTGAGGGGTCAGCAATGATGCTTATTTCGACTTCATTGTCCTGATAGAGGAAGGTGAGTCGCACTCCGACGTTGTAGAGCTGCCCGTCTAAGGGTGATTCGCAATCCATGAGGACGACTTCCATTTTGAAACCACTAGAGCGGATAGCGCGAGCGAGTGTGGTGAAGACAGGAACGATGATGTCGTCAGTGATGCGTGCCATTTCATCACAGCCGATAATGAAATTCTGGCGTTCCCAAATCTGAGCATCCTCCTCTTTCGCTGCTGCTTTGGCATCGAGCTCTGCATTTTTTTCAGCTGAAATTTCTTGCTGCATGAGTATTTATGAGTAGTATGGAGGGCTTTATTTTGAGATACAGACTAGGCTAGCAAGATTTTTAAAACTTGCCATAATATTTTAGGATTTCTTGATTACATGGAATCATTGAGCTTAAACTGCCGTTTGATTAGTGCTTTGCCTTGTCTAATGAAAGGTCAGGATGCAGACTACTCGCGAGTGACAATGTCTCTTGAAATAAACTAGCTAACGGAGCTTTTGTTAAAAAAAGCGCGAAAGTTTCACTTTAGGCTCGATTATTTTTAAAAAACATTGATTATATCCCCAAAGCGAACAAAAAATCCTCCTCACAATCATGTCTACCGCGGAAAAAATCCCTGACTTCGCAGACTTATATTTGCGACCCTCTGAGAAAGAGGTCAATGACCAGCGCGAGCGCTATCGTCAGGCTGTGCGGATAGGGTTTGTGGAAATGGAGCGCATCACTGAGGAAGTGGTCATCCCTGAATTTGAGAAGGTTGGGGAGATATTGATGGAGAGTGGCTACGATGTGGAAGTTGTGGTTTTCGACACAGAATCTAACGTCTGTGATGACTTATTTGTTTGTGGAGCTGGATTGAGGGTATCGCGAGGGCACATGCACAGTGCGATTGTTTACACTGGTGACCCCTACAGGTTTGAGTTCACTTTGCAGACGCACAATTACGTTGGGCAGGTGACTGAGATTGATGTTGAGTATCACAAATTGACACCCTATTGGTTCCACAAGAGCGTCTTAAAATTCCTCAATGGGACATTCCCTGAGGTTGATTTCTCGGGGTTTGCAGAGACTGACGAAGATCAATGGCGTGTGATGGAAGGGCCATTCACGGTAAAGTTAGAGGATGAAGATGGTGAGTTTCAGACAGTGGCTGAGGCAGACACGATTGAGGAGGCGATGAAGATGGCTTCCATGTTCTGTACGGCGTTCAAGTCAGAGGACAAGTTAGTTCTCGAGGACCGTATGGGCCGTAAAGTTTGTTAGGGAGTAAGGAATGGAGGGGGGATCTGTGGATTGGCATGAGCGTTATCAAGTTGGAGACACGCCATGGGACAAGGGGATAGCAGCTCCGGCTTTGGTAGATTTTATTTCAGAGCACGCTGACTTCTTCAGTTCAGGTAAGAAGTTTCTTGTGCCTGGATGTGGGCGTGGGTATGACGCAAAGGTGATTGCGAGGGCTGGGGGGCAGGTGCTTGCGGCAGATATTGTGGAGGAGGCGTTAGAATTCGGCCGACGCGACAATCCGGATGGCATTGATTTTCGATGTTTGGATATTTTTAAAATTTCTGAGAGATGGGATGTATCATTTGATGGGGTATGGGAGCACACATGTTTTTGTGCGATTGAGCCAGAGGTGAGAGAGGCATACGTGGAGGTGATGTGGCGCATTTTGAAGCCTGGGGGCACGTTGCTCGGGGTATTTTTTACAAATCCAGATATGCCGGAGGGTGAGGGGCCGCCCTACAAGACTGGTGTAGATGTGATTGAACGTTACTTTGGAGAGCTTTTTGAGATTGAGTGGATACGGGAGCCATCTTCTTACTATCCGGGTAGGGAGGGGAGAGAGCATCTGGTGCTAATGCGGAAGCGGGGCTTCCATCGGTAGGCTAATCAATTTGAGCAGACCAGAGCGAGTTGATAGAGAGAGGGCCATTGCAAATTCTCTGTCGTCTTATACTTGCGGTATGGGCGGATTTTGCCAGAGTAGGCAAAATTACAAACGATAGTATATGTTCAAGCGACTTGGAAATCTCATTAAAGGCTTTTTTGGCCTATTCATCGGTGGTCTAGAAAAGCGGAGCCCAGAAGCTTTGTTGGAAGTGGAAAAAGAAAATTTACGCAAGCAAATTGCGCAGTTCAACCAGGGTTTGGCGTCGCATGCGGGTTTAGTTGAAAAGCTAATTTCAGAAGTGAAGAAGTTAGACAAACAAGAGAATGAATTACGAGCAAAGACGGCAGCACATCTCAAAGCGGGGAACCGTCAGTTAGCTGGGGATTTCGCGTTGAAGTTAAAGAAAGTAGAGGGTGAGCACGATGATGTGAAAGAGCAACTTGAAGATGCGGAGAAGCATTACAAAGAGTTGATTCGTGCGCGTGACGTATCGGTTAAGGAGGCGAGAGCAAAGATTGAAGAATTGCGTCGTGGCATTGATGACATGAAAGTGAAGAAGGCTGTGGCTGAACTCAACGAGATGGCATCTGGTATGATATCTGACATTGGAGGTTCGGGTGACAACTTGAACCGACTTGGAGAGATCGTGGAAGAAGAGCGTACGAAAGCTGCGGGGCGCGCACGAGTGGCTCGCGATAGCATGGATCTGACAGAAGTGAATATGAAGCAAGAGGAGCAGGATGCTCTAGCTGAGATGGCACTTGCAGATTTTGCAGCGGCTGAGGGGATTGAGATTGAAAAGACTGAGACTAAGGCTCCAGCAAAAACTGAAGGTCAACCTTCTAGCAGCCAAGGGACAATGGGCCCAGGGGTAACAGAGTAAGAACTGAGGCTAACAAATTTAGAAGGCAATGCTGAGTGATTCGGCGTTGCCTTTTTTATTGGTCTTTAGAAGGTATAGACGACACCTAGCTGAGGACCTGCAAATGAGAGGTCGAGAGAGGCGTTGTCGTGTTGCATTTCATATCCGACTTGTCTTGCGCCTAACAACACAACTAAGGAATCAGTAGCTTGGTAGCCGACACTGAGGTGGGTTTGCCAAGTGAGGTCTGAGTCACCGGTGCCTATGTCTCCGTAGAATCTGAGGGCCCATTTGGGAGCGAATTGATAGCTGCCAGTGATGGCAATGAGGCCATCCCAGATATTTTGTGAGGTATCAGCTTTTATGTTGGGGAAAAATGAAAAGCGAGGGAAGAGCTCGAGTTCGCCGTTGAGGTGGAAGAGTCGTGCTCCGGCGCCTAAGTTGATATAGGCATCTTCATTTTGCCAGATGTGGTAGGAAAGGAGGCTGGTGAAGAGGCTCATTTTGATATCGGCCTTTACTTGATTGTAGATGGGAACTTCTGTGGGGCGGTCGAGGCCCATACCCATGTAGAGGTAATCTGCTCGAAGTGACCAGCGTTTGTAGCTGGCGAAGCCGGAGAGCGTGATACCTTCATTGAGGTTTTCAAGAATGTCACTGAAGCTGCTGTTGAAGTCGGCTCTATTACCATCGATATCAATGGAGCCGTTGACACCAGCGGCGAGTAGGTAGGTGGAGATGCCGAAATCCCAAGAGTCTGAGATGGGTGGTGCTGCTTGGGCTTGGAGGTTATTTAAGGTTCCTGCGAAAAGAGGGGTGGCAGAGAGGAGAAAGGCTGTGGAGACGAAGGTAAGTTTCATGTGTGGGGTGGGTAATTACCAGAGTGGCTGTGAAGTGATGGTGATAGAAGCCAAAGAGGTGGGGTGCGTGAAGGTAAGTTTACTAGAGTGCAGCCTGAGTTCTCCGTGGGTGGTGCCGTGGCCATAGAGGGTATCGCCGATGATGGGGGAGGCTAATCCGAGGGGGTGGGCAGAATGGATTCGGAGTTGGTGGGTACGACCAGTGAGAGGGCGAAAGAGGACTCGCGCTGAGTCTTCTCGGTTCTCTATTAATTCCCAATCAGTGGTTCCCCATTTACCGTGAACCGGGTCATAGATTTGTCTAGGGCGGTCATTGATATCGAGGCGGAAGGGGAGTTCTATGATGCCATGTGATTGTGTGAGTGGAGTCTCAAGTTGTGCGATATATTCTTTTTGGGTTTCTCTATCTTGGAATTGACGGGAGAGCGCACGGTGGGTGGTGGGATCTAAGGCGAAGAGCATGATGCCAGATGTGTCCATATCGAGGCGGTGGACAGCGGGGTGCCTTGGAGCGTGGGGGAAGGATTTAAGTACTCGATGTGTTAGCGAATCTTGAGCGTGGGGCCCTTTTCCTGGGACTGATGCGAGTCCACTGGGTTTGTTGACAGCGAGGAGCGAATCATCGCAGTAGAGGATGTCGAGTACATCATTTGACATGACCATCCCATAGAGGCTTGGTGATGTCGCTGCGATAAAAAAAGGGTTGTGTTAGGCCGTGTGGGTAAATTGCTTCGCCCACTGACCGCAGTTCGTGAGTCGGTTTGGGGGCGTTTTGTAGTATTGCGCCATCTTTCTTTGAGCGAGTTAGAGCCCCATGTGGGTTTCGAGCTCTTTAGCACTTTTGATTTTGAGCATTGCATATGCTTCTTTGAGGAGCCTGCTGGCGTTTTCGGTGTCAGGAATTTCCTTATTTGCCTGTTTTTTGAGTAGTTCGAGAGCGACTTCGTATTTGGGGGAGGAGGCCATTTTCTCAAGTGCTCTGACACACTTTCCATCGACGAAATAGTGACGTTCTTCGCGGACTGTTTCGATAGTAGATGGGTTATTGTTGGGGTCAGAGTTAGGGTCGAATTGCCAAGAACTCATATTTGAGTAGATGAAGAAGATTTCACCGTTCATAAAATAGGCAGTACGGCTCACACTTCCGTGGTCGCCACCCCATTCGATAGTTTGTTTTACGGTGATACCGGCCTTATTGGTGTAGCGTTTGATGGTACCTGAGTTTGGGGCAAAATCCTCGTTCGTTTGGATGGTTTTGGCTGAGAGGTCTTTGTTTGACTCAATTTTATTGTACTGGGTACGGATATGAGCGATTTCTTGCTTGAGATCGGCGAAGCTTAGTGAGCTGGATGCGAGTAGAATAGTGAGTAATGTTTTCATGAGGTGAGGCGAAGCTAACAAGAAATATGGATTATGGCTAGTGTAGCGTCAGTGGTAATCAATAGTTGCTCAGCATAGGGGGATTCGGTAGTCTTTGGGGCATGGAGAAGGAGACACTTTTTGAGCTAGCGATTGAGAAGGTAGATGCAGCAAATGCGATGGATCCAAGGATGTGGGTTTACGAGGGGAAGTCTTACCCACAAGAATTATTTTTTTCAGAGCAGCACACCAAGTGGGTGTTAGAGTTAGATGCTGATGCTTCAGAAGCATTATTGTTAGCATCACGGACTCAGCATGTTTGCCGGTGGGAAATTCCACGTAAAAGCTATCCGATGGACCGTACTGGATACTTGACGTGGCGCAGTGACTTGAAAAAGTTTCATGCGCAAAGGGCTGGCGAGATTCTTACGCAAGTTGGATATGGCTCAGAGATGGTGGAGCGGGTTCAGGCGCTTAATTTGAAGAAGAACATGCGTAAGGACACTGAGTGTCAGATGCTTGAAGATGCGCTTTGTTTGACATTTATGGAGCATCAATTTGATGATCTGATTGCGAGCACTGAAGAAGGGAAGATGATCAAGATTGTTCAGAAAACTTGGGGGAAGATGAGTGAACAGGGGAGGGAGAGAGCACTTCAGTTAGATCTTTCGGAGTCAGCTTTGAGTGTTGTAAAAAAAGCGCTCGAAGCGGCCTGAGGAAGGCTTGGGGTGCTCGACTCTTAAGTCATCTTAAATGGTTTCGAGAGTGTTCAGAGGCAGGTGATTTCCGGTAGAATCTGAAGTTTGTCTCCCTATCCGTTAGATAGTTCTGGTGCCCTGTTGGGATCTAGACTATATGGGAGGATATGAAATGTTTGATTTTCGGGTCATTGGTAGCATTGGGTTCATTGGCGATAGCAGATGAACAAGCGGGTGCGCAAGACAACCCTGAGTGGGTAAAGCTTAAGTCAGCTGCGGAGCGGTATGTTAAGGCGTTCAATGAGAAGGACGCGAAGGGGGTGGCAGCATTATTTGCTGAGAATGGTGAGATATTATTACAGGAAGATGTGAAGATTGCGGGGAGGGATGGGATTGAGCAACATTATGCGCGAGTCTTTGATAGTCATCCCGAGGCAAAGGTGGGGTTAGAAGCTACTTCGGTTCGGTTTGTAACACCTCGTTTAGTTGTGGAGGAGGGCGCGGTACATTTTACGACTGGAGCGGATGAGGTTTCTACCCATTTGTATATTGCTATTTTAGCTCTGCAAGAGGATGGGGAATGGAAGATAGTGCAGTCGCGCAACAAGGAGGTGACTGAGAGTGAGAGTTTTGATCGGTTGGGAGATATTGAGGGATTGGTGGGTGACTGGGTGGCATCTGTGGGTGGCAATGGTAAGTTTTCAATGAAGTTTAGGTGGGAGCCATCGGGAGCGTGGATGATTGGCAAAGGACGCTATGCGTCGCCCGATACGGAGCCGGTAACGATGACGGTACGTATTGGGTGGAACCCGGCAGTAGAGAAGATCGTTTCGTGGAGTTTTGATTCAGAGGGTGGTTTTTCGAAAGCTGTTTGGACTGAGGGAGAGGGGAAGTGGTTACTCAAGGCGCAGGGAGTCAATGGTCAGGGGGAGAGTACCTCAAGCACGCAGACCATTGAGGTGTTAGGAAGTGAGTCAGTGCTATGGAGTTTTTCAAGTCGAGTGATAGGTGATGCTATGGAGGACGATAGAGCGATTAAGTTAGTGAAGTCGCCGCCAAAGCCATTTTTAACCCCAAATGATCAATAGAATGAAGGTGAGAAAGATTGTAGCTTTGCGGCGAATATTTTCGATGAGTGTGGCGACGATGGTAGTCGGCGCTCCGATGATTGAAGCGCGCGGTGTAAGTCGTGGAGGAAATGCTGGTGGAGGTGGTAGGGCTGCTGCAGCGAGGCCAGCGCGAGCTCCTAGTACGCATCGGGCTCCGATGACGGCGTCTAGGCCACAGGCCAGACCGGCTCAGCGCCCACAAAGTCGTCCGGCGGCGCGGCCGTCAAAGCCAGCATCACGTCCTTCAGCGCAGCCATCACGTCCATCGAGTAGGCCAGCGGCACGGCCGTCGCAGCCATCGAGCAGACCCTCAGTGCAACCGTCGCGTCCGAGTGCGCGCCCTTCACAGCCGAGCACACGTCCATCTACGAGACCATCGACTCGGCCGAGCACACGACCTTCCACGAAGCCTAGCACACGGCCGAGTGTGCAGCCGGGAGATTTAAAGTATGCGAAGCCATCTGTAGGGATTGATGGGAGACCCGTGACTCGTCCTGGTCAGGGAGGTAGCGGGGTACGGCCTCAGCCGCGTCCTGGAGAGGGAGGAGCTGGGGTAAGACCGGCACCGAAGCCTGATCGTCCGAATGTTGGCAGGCCGGATCGTCCTAATGTTGGAAGGCCGGATCGCCCTGATGTGGGGCGTCCTGACCGTCCGAGTGTTGGGAATCCGATTGCTAAGCCACCGATTGGAAACCGTCCAGGCAAGCCGGGCAAGCCTGGGCGTCCGGGTGATGGATGGGGAGGCAACCGTCCGGGAGTGGGGCACCGTCCTGGTGGGGGAAACAACATTAACATTGGGAACAAAGTGGATGTGAATTTTTCACGCAATGTGAATTGGTCGGTGGATGCACGTCACTGGGGAGGAAGGCCGTGGTGGGGTGTTGGTTCATACTATCCATGGCATCGTGGGCACTGGCATTACGGTTGGCATTACCGTCCCTATTACTATCGTCCGGGTCGGGTGATTGCGTGGGGCTTAGTTGCTTGGGGGGTGGGGAACCTAATCTTTGATTGTGGTTACCACCATTACTACAATCCTTACCCAACTCAGACAGTGGTGGTGTACAGTGACAGTGGAAAGAGTTCAGTGAATTATGCACAACCAGTGACTTCCTCCGCTGAGCAAGCTGTGGAACAGCGTTCCGACATGTCTCAGAAGGAGAGTGACAGTTTGGCGGCTAAGGCGAGTGCTGCCTTTGATGAAGCCTTGAAGAAATTCAAGCAGAAGGATTATTTGAATGCTCTGAAGAAAGTGGATGAAGCTATCAGCTATGATCCAGGTGAGACTGTGCAGCATGAGTTCAAAGCTTTATGTTTGTTTGCGCTGAAGAAATATCCCGATGCGGCAGGAGTGTTAAACTCCGTGCTGTCCTCTAACCCCGGTTGGGGATGGGATACTATGATTGGTCTTTATGATGCTTCTTCTACCTATGAAGCCCAACTGAGGGCCTTGGAGGATTATGCTAAGAAGAGTCCAAAGGCGGCGGATGCTCAATTTTTGTTAGGTTACCACTATATGACTGCTGGATACATGGAGGAAGCCGAGGAAGCGTTTGCGAAGTGCGTGGAGCTTCAGCCTCGTGACCAAGTGGCTGCGGAGTTGATGCGACTGACAAAGAATTCCTCAACTGGCGATTCGCAGGGGTCTGCGGATCCCAAGCAGAAGGAATACGCACCACCGGCACTGGATACGCTTCATGGGGCGTGGTCGGCTAAGAGTGGTGCGGGCACCATCAAGTTAACGATCGGTGACGATAATAAGTTTACGTGGGATTACAGTGATGGGAAGAAGCCATTTAAGATGACTGGTACGGCGAGTATGGATGATGGATTACTCGTACTTGGTGGTGAGGACAGTCAGATTGTTGCGGCGATTGAGATGAAGGATGATAAGACACTTCATTTTGTGATCGCTGGAGGTCCGGATGGTGATCCGGGTCTCGATTTTAAAAAGTCATAGTTCATATGTGTTAGCATCCTCCGTGTTGGAATTTCCAGCACGGGGGATTTTTGTTTTTGGATTTGGGGTGAAACTGGCATGTGATGGACACCAGTTGATTCGAGTATGGTCGGAGGGGAATGGGCGTATGCTATGGGTATGAGACAGATGATTCAGCAATGCGCATTTTTATTGATGGCGATGGTGGCTCCTTTGAGTGGACAGACTGAGGCGGTGGAAGGTGTGGAGAAGCCGGTATTGGTTTTTGAGTCTGGGGAGGGTGGTTATCCACATTACCGGATTCCGGCCCTTGAGCGTGCAAAGGATGGCAGTCTCTTGGCGTTTGCTGAGGGACGTTTCATCATGGATGACCATGGACGTAATGACATTGTTCTCAAGCGCAGTCAGGATGGAGGGAAGACTTGGGGGGAGCTTCAGGTGATTCATGCTGACAAGGAAATTGTGATGGTGAACCCGAGTCCGGTGACTCTAGAAAGTGGGCGGATTTTATTATTTTATGAGACATTTCCACACGGTTATCATGCGCGTTTAGGGCGTCACCACAAGATGATGCCGAGTGGTTTTGGGATGAACACGCAGAAGATGTTAGTGCGTGCGAGTGATGATCATGGTAAGACTTGGAGCAAGGCGGTTGAGTTGCAGAAGGTGTCTCGCAAAGGGAGTTCTATCATTTCCTCAGGCAGCCCGGCCAACTCTATTCAGTTGAAGCGCGGAAAGCACAAGGGGCGTGTGATTGTGCCCTTATTTTTGACTCAGCGAATCGATGATAAGAATAGGACTTGGCAGAATGCGGTACTTTACTCTGATGATGAAGGTCGCTCGTGGAAGTTATCTCAGAGTGTACCCGTGACTAAGACTGAGCCGGGAAATGAGTGTTTGGTTTCAGAGACGGATGAGGGGTATGTGGTGATGAACTCACGTTCACAGAGAAGTAAGAACCGTTTGTTGAGCCAAAGTCGTGATGGGGGAGTGACATGGGACCCATTTGTCTACAGCAGCGCATTGCAAAATAGGCCATGTAATTGTGGGTTATTAAAATTTGCTTATGGCGATAAGAGCCGCAGCTATTTTTCATTTAACAACTCAACCAAGAACCGAAAGAATGGCTACATTGCGGTGAGCAAGGACGACGGCAAAACGTGGCCGATCAAAAAGCAAATCATTCCTGGGTACTTTGGTTATAGTCAGTTGGTAAAGTGCGATGACTCAACTTTAGGTTTGATATACGAACCATTTGAGAGTCCGCGCCAGAAGTGGGACTTGTACTTCGTGCGCGTCAACACTGATTGGCTTGAGCGATAGCTGGGAGCTCAAATAAGTGTTTATGCCAAACCGCATCTCAAAAGAGACACATGGTGATTTTTGAGGGCTTGATAAATTGCGCCACGCGCAAGAAGTGTGGTTCGAGCTCTTTACTCATAAATCGGCGTTTCTCTTCAGCCATCCCGCAGGTGCGGGACTTGTTCATAGCGCCTTGATTTCTGAACAAACTGCACCGTCATTTTACCTCTTTTGCATCGTGAAGTGGTATTAGATTTTCGATTTTTACACGGAAGAAGCGCATTTTTTGGAGTGGCTGACTGAGTTGGTCATTCCATTGGATGGTGAGGAAGCCGTTGTCATGGTCGTGGAGAGTGGTGGTTTGGGATGGAGATTCGGTCCAACTGTTAGATGTGAGTGATTGGGAGTATTCGAGGGTGTACTTAAGGTTGGCAGTCTCGGGATCGCGCGCTGTGATGGCGAGCATTGGGGGCTCTACGGTGAGGTAAGATTTGGGCGCATTGTTAGAGAGGGGGGAGGAGCCGAGGGCGAACTCAACAAGATTGGGTTGGGTATCACCGTCTGGATTGGCAAGCGGATCTGACTGTGTTGCTTCGGTGCTTCCAAAGTGTTTGAACTGCCATGATTGGTAGGTGTTTGAACTGGAGGTGTCGAAGCGTTGTATGATAGCGTTGTACCATTGTTGAGCCATCAACTGGTTACCAAAATGGTTGGTATGGAGGTTATCTCCACGCATAGCAGCGGCGTAGTTCTGTTGAATCGTGGTAAAGTTATCGACCAGGTAGACATCATGGCCTTTAGCACGCTGGTTCGCCACGATGTCAGGTAGGGAGTCATTGAAGTTAATTACTCTGGCGGCGCGTTCTGGAGAGATGCCGTTTGGGGGGATTTTCGCTACGAAGATCGCAGGGGAACCAACCGATTGCTGGGCCATGATTGTATCTATGAGGCTTGAGATTCGTTGGGGGGCGGATGCTGGCTCTATGTTTGAGTTGGTGTCATTGGTGCCAAGCATGATAAGTATGATTGCTGGTTTGACATATGCGAGGCGTCCAGATGTCCAGAATTTCTGACCTTGGTCGATGTTATAGGTCATGCCTGTGCGGCCGCCATTGTTATTCCCGATGACCGAACCAGAGATACCTGAGTGATACTGGTAGAGGTTGTCGGTAGCGGAGCTACCTGTAGCTGGAAGGCCATCAATGTTTGCTGTGAAGTGGCCAGTGAAGCTAAAGCCGATATTTTGCTGTGTGAGGATGTCGTAGAGTGCTTTGCGCGGTGAGCTCGAGCCGTCTCCATCGGCGTTACTTTGCGTGATAGAGTCGCCAATAAACCAGATTGCCCCTAGTTCCATTGATGGAGTGGGTGGGGGGGACATAGGAGAGCCAATGATATCGATTTCTCGGTAGACTGTGCCATCGATTGCGGTGTTGCCGTTTGAATAGCCATGATCGAGATAAGTGATACGGACGGCATCTACATGTTCGGCGATTATTCCGGATGTGTCACTGAGGCTGATACGAGTGGCGGCGGCAAGGTTTGTGTTAGATGGGTCATAGGGAATATGGGAGAAGGTTCCTATTAGGGTAAATTCATCACTATTGATGCGGCTAATTTCGAGGGTGTATTTTTGGTTTGCAAGGCAAGAGCCGTTTTCATTGTGGCCGGCATAGCTATGGATTGCTGTGATTTGGAATCCATCGGGTGACTGAGTGGTATTGAGAGTGAAGGTTTGGCTGTTAGGGAGATTGTCTTGTGTGTAACTGGCAGTGAGGTAGACGCCATTGGCCATGGAGCCATTGGTGAGTGTTTGGGGGGACCCAAAGAAAGTGGCAGATGAGAAGGAGCTGGTGGCGGAGGTTTCGGCGAGGTCACCTTGGATGGGTTGGAAGTTATTGAGAGCGGTGCTGCCGGTAGAGGGGGTAGCGAATTGTTGGTTTTGCTGTTGGATGGCTGCGGTGAGAGGAGCGACGAGGAGTAGGGTAAGAGTGAGGCAGCGCTTCATGTTTGTGGATGAGCTTAAACTATGGAGGGCCTACAGGACAGAGGTGTCCTGTAGGGGGATGCTTTTTGGGTGAGGAACTATCGACGGCGGCGTAGGATGAGGCTGAGGCCGCCAATACCGATCAAGGCGGTAGTGGAGGGTTCGGGGACGGAAGCAACCGTAGCTGCACCAATCACATCGAACTCTTTAAAGACTGTGCCTTGAGCTGTACCAGTATGTTGGCCATGGTCTTGGACGATAAAGCGGATAGCATCGACTCCTTGGGCGATGGTGCCAGAGTCATCTGTAATGCTGAGCAGTGAGGCTGAGGCTCCATTGCCGTCAGCGCCCGAGAATGGGGTGAAGCTTTGAACGCCAAGTGACTGAAATGCGGCGTCACCCACGACGCTATATTGGAGTTCGTATTGTTGGTTGGCGAGGGTGCGACCATTTTCGTTCCATCCAGCGATGGTGTTGATGGTTGTGATATCGTAGCCGAGGGTGTTAATGCTCAGGTCGAACTCTAAGGTGTAAGTGGCTGGGAAGTGAGTGTCATTGGTGCCGGAGGAATGGAAGAGTCCTCCACCGGTGAGTGCGCTACCATTGACGAGCTGATTTGGGTTGCCGCCATTGATGCCTGCGAAGACTGAGCCACTGGTGCGTGCAATTGAGGTTAGTTGTGTTTGAGCGAGATCGGTATTGCTCGCAACAAAGGTGCCTTCGCTGGTGCTGGAGTTGTTGTTATAGACGAGTGCTGCATGGAGGCTAGCGCTTGATGCAAGAGTGAGTAGCCCGAGGGCGAACGTTTTTTTCATAGGTATTGTATTGATTTAGGTTAAGACGACCAGACGGATACAGGGTAGTATTCGGTGTGGTGTTCTTACCTTGGAGATGTCGGCCTATGAAAAAACGTGCAGAAGAAATGTGGATAAGTTAGAGGCGCATTTTACTGACTCGGATGTTATCGAAGTCCGCGTATGTATGGCGCTTTTTATTTTTATTTGGGAGAGCGATGCGCAGTTTTAGAGGGACTCCCAGAATATCGGAGGCATCGGCAGGTGAGGTCCACTGCAGGGTAGCAGTAGTGAATGAATTTGGAGTTTGTTTATCGTGGGTGTAGGTAGCGAGAGTGGTGGATCCAGCGACGAGACTTACAATCACGGGTGACTGAGGTTCTGATGCGGTGAGGGCTCGTGTTCCGAGTGTTAGGCTCACCGTGTATTGGGTGAGGACTCCGACATTTTCGAGGGAATACTCGATGTAACTATTGGGGGTATGAGTGAGGAAGAATCCGAGGTTCGAGCCTTTCATTCCCAGTTCAAGTCCGTGGTGGGGGCTGGAATCGTCAAGGCTATGGCCTTGGTACCAGGTGCTGTGTGAGCTAGGGTTGAAGGTGCCACTAGGGCCGGTGATATTTTTATGCCAGCCAATGAGGTTTTGGATACTGACGGCATTATCTTCAGCAGCATTTTTTTCAAAGTCTTCTTGATAGATAGTGGTGACGCGTGGTGGCAGGCGATGGATTTGGGTGCTTGCACGGTAGTCAATGGGGGCTAGTGCACCGGACGGGTTGATCCGCATGGCTTGCCCAGCGGTGAGAGTATGGCGTGTGCTAGTGAGGGGGGAAGCTTCTACGGAACCGCTGCTGACATGGACGGCATCAGGTGCATGTTTGGGGGCTAGGACAGTGAATTGTGTACCGAGGTCGACGACCTCAAGTTCGGGGGTGGTGACCTTAAATCCGATGGCGCTGTGAGCAACGGTGAACGTGGCACGACCATGGTTGAGATAGAATGAAGTGTCGTCGATTAGGGTGAATTCAGCTGGAGCTAGAATGATAGCTTGGACACCTGGGGCGCATTCGAGCGAGGCGGCTCCGTGGCTTATGGAGATAGTTTGACCTGGTTGGGCATCACTCTCGTTAGGATTGAAGGAGCTCAGGGACCCATCGGCAAAGTGGATGGGGACGCCCAGGTAAGGGGGGGAGGAACGTGATAATTTAATCACCCAGGCGATTGTTAGGCCGAGGGTGAGGCATGCGGCAGCAGCGGCCATACTGCGGTAGAGAGTTTTTTTGACTGATTGTGGGTGGGGTTCAGACTTACTTAGGGAGGGGAGACTGATGCTATTTCGTTTGATGAGTAGTTGTTCAAGGGTGATTAGCTCTTGATAGATTTCGAGAGCATGAGGGTCTGAGCGAAGAGCGTCTTGGAGGGACTCGAACTCCGCTGGAGTGATTTCGTCCTCAATCAATTTGAGGATGAGGTGGTGCAGTTCGTGATCGTTCATCCTTGATTGAGTTGGAGTTGGATGCAGTTCTTAAGCTTGATACGGACGTTGCGCAGGATGGAACGAAGCGTGGCGGGATTTTGTTTATGGGTTTGGGCGTATTGTTGGAGTGACTCACCTTGTTGGTAGCGCGCTTGGATAAGGTCGCGGTGCTTGGCATTAAGTTTGTGGAGACAATGGTCGAGTGCGCGTTGTTTTTCGTGGAGGCGCGATTGGCTGAGTGAGTTGGCTGCGGCAGCAATTTTGTGGATGATATCTTCATCGAAGACGAGCCATTGGTTGCGCTGGATTTTGCGTCTTTCGTTGAGGGCGTGAAATTTTGCAATTTTGAAGGACCAGGCTTTGAAGTTACTTCCTACTTCAAATTGTTCACGTTTGTTCCAGAGGGTGACGTTGACCTCTTGGAGCAGGCTTTCGACATCTGCTTGGGAGGGGAGCAATGAGCGCAGGAAAGCACCGAGCATCGTTTGATGCGCAGTGAGTTCACTGACGAAGGCCGTCTCATTGTCTGCCGTGGGATTCATCACATAAGCGTTCAATAGCTCAAACCATCTCTCGACTCGGAATAGACGAATGGAGTGTGGTTCAGTCTTGTGAAGTTTGCGCTACGCGACTTTCGAGTAGATCGGGTTAGCTAACAAAATATCTTTGTTGTCATTCAGGTGTCCCGCGGGTGCGGGACTCCTTCACACCGCCTTGATAATCTGCAAGCTCATTCCGACCATTCGTTCATTCCGTATCGCTCAATAGTATTATGTCGAGAGGTGCAGAAACGTGCATGAAAAATTATTTATTAAGTGCTTGGTGAGCGGCGGCGTTGCCAGTAGCGAAGGCTGATTGGAGAAGAAAGCCGCCGGTGGGGGCTTCCCAATCGAGCATTTCGCCGGCTAAGAAGATGCCTGGGTGGGACTGGAGTTCGAAGCTCTGGTTAAAGTTATCCCAAGTGATTCCGCCGGCTGAGGAGATAGCTTCTTCAATGGGGCGGGGGCGGGTGAGTGGGATGTGGCAGGATTTCGTGTGGCGGGCGAGTTCGGCAGTGCTTGAGAATGGGCCGTGGAGGTTTTCTAGAATGGCGGCTGCAGCAGGGTTGAGTTTCCAGCGGGTGCGTGCTTCTTGGAGGTAATTCCGTTTCGCTGACTCCATTTTTTTGACCAATTGGTCGGTGGTGAATGTGGGTTTGAAGTCGATGGAAATGTGGGGGCTGGCATGGGCCTTGATAGCGGGACCTAGGCGGTAGATGGGGCCGCCCTCGAGGCCGTAGCGTGTGATGACGAGTTCTCCGTGCATTGAGCGATCACCAGCGTGGACGACGATGTTTTTTAGAGGCAGGCCTTCGGCTTCATTGAGGAGAGCTTCTGGCCAGAGGGTTTCCCAGCCACAGTTTGCAGCGGTGAGGGGAGTGATGTGGAGGCCGAGGGCGTTGAGCATTTGAACCCAGGACCCATCGGATCCAGTGCTGGGCCACGATCCACCTCCGAGAGCCAGAATGATGCGATCGTGGTTTTGACTGAGTGTTTCTCCATCGTGATTAAAATGGAGAGTGAGTTCAGGGGTGGTGGTGATTTGGGTGAGAGTGTGGCGCACTCTGAAGTGGACCCCAAGTGTGCGGAGTTTTTCGATCCAGCGGCGCAAGAGTGGAGCGGCTTTCATGCCGACTGGGAATACTTTGTTAGAGCTGGCAACATAGGTTTCAATTCCAAGTTCGGCAGCCCAATGGCGCAGTGCTTGGTTGTCGAAATCTTTGAGTGCCTGATAGAAGAAGGATGGGATATCAGGTCCTTGATAGTGGTCGAGGAAGCTGGGGAAGCTTTCTCCGTTGGTGAGGTTGAGCCCACTTTTTCCGGCGACGAGAAATTTTCTGCCGACGGATCTTTTCGCTTCGTAGAGGGTGACCTGAGCACCGGATGATGCAGCGACTTCGGCAGCGCGCAGTCCGGCTGGGCCGCCACCGACAATGGCGATTGAGAGTGGGTTGGTCTCAGGTTTAGCGTGATTTGATGTATTCGGAGAGTTCATCGTAGAGGCCCGATTGATTGGCATAGCTTGCGTAGTTAGACGCTTGTTCTAACCATTCTAGCGTGGTTGGGCGCGATTGTTTGATGCTGTTGGTGAGGTGTTTTTGTTGGAGTTTGATCTCTTTGCCCGTCTTCATGATCTCTTGGATAGTGGTTTCGGTAGCGCGATCGACGACGGCTTTGAGGTCGGCACCTGAGAATTTATCGGTGAGTTTTGCGAGCTTTTTAAGGTCAATTTTTTCTTGGGGGATTTCTTTGAGGATGACCTCGAGAATGGCATGGCGTGCTTCGATGTCAGGTGGTGGCACAAAGAGGACGTGGTCGAAGCGGCCGGGGCGACGGAAGGCGCTATCGACTCTCCAGGGTGTGTTGGTAGCGCCGATCACGAGGATGTCATCATTGTTAGACTGGCTGCCATCCATTTCAGTTAGGAGGGTATTGACGAGGCTAGCGGTATGGCCGGCGTCGCTGCGTTTGACTCCGAGGGCATCGACTTCGTCGATAAAGATGATGGTGGGTGATTTTCTACGTGCTTCTGAGAAGAGGGCGTGGATGCGTTGTTCACTTTCACCGATCCATTTGGAGAGGACATCGTGGACGGAGATGTTGATGAAGTGGGCTCCGCATTCTCCGGCAGTGGCACGAGAGATGAGAGTTTTGCCGCAACCTGGGGGGCCGTAGAAGAGGAGGCCACCGCCGGAGCGTTTTTTAAACTTAGCGAAGAGGTCTTTATTTTTGAAGGGATAGATGATGCTCATGCGGATGCGCTCTTTGAGGGCTTCCATGCCACCGATGTCCGAGAAGTCGATGACTTGGGCTACGGCATTGAGGGCTTCATCGAGGGCGGTATCGGTTTCAATAAAGTCGTCTTCAGGTTGTTGGGGAGTGGGTTCAGAATGTTCTGGGTGATAGGGCTGGCTTATTGCCATGGGGGCGGGTTTATCGGCGCCATCGAGCCATGCTTCGAAGTGTGGGTCTTCGAGTGATTCATCGATGACGGTTGCGACGCTATAATTTTTACGTGCGCTGGGTTTATCATTTTGTTGTTGGTAGATGGTTGCTTTGGCGAGGTAGGCTGGTGCGCATGCTTTATCGGCGGAGATGATTTGGTCGAGAAAGTTGATAGCGGCTTGTTGGTCGAGGGCGGCGATGGCATTGGCAGCTTGGATACCCATCTCAGAGGAATCGGGGAGATGTGGGGCTTCTAGCAGCAAAGAGAGAGCTTTGGCTTGGTCATATTGGTTTTGATAGAGTTCAGCGAGGTGCAGTCGAAGTTCCCAGTCATTGGGGGAGGCTGAGAGGGTTTTCAGGAGAAGTTCGATGGTTTTATTATGATTCATGTTGAGAAATGGATGAGTGGAAATGTTTGTCCTTTTTCTTTCGGGCGCGCTTTTTCCAAGCGTCAAAGAAGAGGGAGCCCCAGCTGAGGATGTAGAAGAGGATGACTGCCACTAGAATGATAGAGGAGAGTCCTGCGATGAGTGGGATGCGGGAGGTGGTATTGGAGAAGGCGTAGAGGATGCCTCCCCAGAAGAGGGCGAAGACCGAGAGACAGAGGGCGACGCGGAGGGCGAAGGGCTGTCGGTGAATTTTTTCTAAGGGGCCTGAGTAGAGGGAGAGTTTGCCCATTTTTTTATGCACCTCAACGAGGGTGAGGAATTCATAGGTTTTGACCATTGGCCAGACAAAGAGGAAGAAGGTCACGCTGATGGCGACGCAGATGACAACGATGTATTTGAGGACAGGGAGCAGAAGAATGAAGAAAATCCACCGCCATTTGGCTTGGTTCATCCACTCGAAGAAGGCGAGGACCTTGAGGACTGGGGATAGTGGTAGCCAGAGGATGCGCAGAGCTTTATCTCGTTTGCGCAGGGCTTTGATGAGGAGGGTCTGATAGGTTTTATCCTCGGGGTCTAGGCGCAGGGCGATACGGAAATGTTCTTCAGCTTTTTTGTAATCTTTGAGTTCGTCGTAGTAGAGAATCCCGATATGCATGTGGGTGATATCATCCTCTGGGTTAGACTCTAGGAGTTCTTGGAGTTCGGCAATTTGGGAATGTGGGTCGAGTTTGTCGTTACCGGTGAGTTCACCTTGTGCTCTGGTACGAATGCTGCGAGCTTGTTGGTTTTCAGGGTTGATGGAGAGTGCTTTGTCCGCGCAGAAGATGGCCTCTTTTGGGTTTTCGAAATTGAGTTGGAGGTGGGCCATGATCAACCAGCTGTGGTCGTCATGTGGGTTGAGTTCGAGGGCTTTTCGAATATTATCTTCTGCGGCTCCATTGCGGCCCATGTTGAGGTAGAGACCAGCGATCCCTTGGAAAGCGTCTGCAAAGTCAGGCATCTGGCCGATGGCTAGTTTGAAATGCTTTTCGCTGTCCTTATAGTTTTGGGTATTTTTGAAGCAATAGGCGAGTTGGTAGTGGAGCCATGCGGAGTTTGGTTGGGTAGAGAGGAGTGTGGTGAGTGCCTGGATGGCTCTATCCCACTGGCCACTGGACATGAAGCTGCTGACTTGATTGTGCAGAGACTCATCTGGGTCTTGGTAGCCGTCCTCGTCAGCTTGGTAAGCAAACTCACTCATTGCTATGGGAATATGGACAGAAACAAAAAGAGCCAAGCATAAAGGCTGCTTGGCTCCTGGAAATGTGGGGTGATCGTCGAGACCACGGCACATCTCGCATCAGATGAGACAGGTGCTGGATAGGGGGATCTGCCTGATTTGAGTGGCGAGGTGAGGTTAGAATGGGATGTCGTCACCGTCGTCGAAGTTGCTGCGTAGGTCAGCGGCGCTGGGTTCTTCTTCGTTCCCGAAGGGGTTATCGAAGTTTGGTGCGTTGTTTGGCTGGGCTTGTTGGGAATTGCCGGCAGCTTGGAGTTTCCAGCAGCTGAGGTTGACGTAGTGATTGCCGTTGTATTCATTGCCACGGATATCAAAGTTCACTTGAACCTCTTGTCCGACTTGGAAGTTATCGAGGATGCTGCACTTGTCTTTAACAACTTCAAACTTGATGTCTTGTGGGTACTTTACGTCGCTGGTGGTGACGACGAATTCACGTTTAGTGAAGCCGCTGTTGAAGGTTTGGGTGTCGTTGATGAGCTTGATCTTTCCGCTGAGTTCGAACATGCGCCATTCATGGTGGATCGATGCGGGCTTGTCAAACTAAGCTACAAGATTTTGAGCCAGGCATCGATTTCCTGGTCCGGGTGGAATTTGGGTTGGAGGGATTCGATTTGTGCATGGAGGGTGTCGCTGAAGGAGGAATCGTGAATGGCGCGGTCTATGAGTTTGGCAAGTGAGGCGGCATTATCGGGTTCGAAGTAGCCTTCATAGTCGTCGCCTAGGAGACCGACATTGCCCTCGATTCGGCTGGCGAGTACGGGGGTTCCGAGGGCGATGGACTCGGCCACGGCATTGGAGCCGCCTTCGCTGTGTGAGGTATTTAGGGTGAAGTCGACTTGGCGCATCCAGCTGAGGGCTTGCGGGTATGGGACATTGTAGAGCCACTTGAAACGGGGGTCGTGGTATTGCCATTCGAGGGCGGCTTTGACCATATCGGGGTCGAGAGCGGATCCGAGGGTGTAGGCGTGGAGCTCGACTGAGCGAATGATGTCGAGTGCTCGATTGAGCAGGAAGGGGTTCTTTACAGGGCGAAGGTGGCCGACGAGGGCGAAGCTGGGTTTAGGTGGTGCCGGGACAGTCGACTCTTCGGGGAGGAAAACGCTGGGGTGGACGCAGAAAGTTTTTGAGCGAAAGGGGCCGGGTACGGAGTTGAGTGAGCTTTCTTGTGAGATTACAAGTGCGTCTGCTAGGTTGAGTGCATCGTAGAACTCCTGACGTCTGTTAGGCTGATCTTGATAGAGGTCAGTGCCAGTGAGGTAGATGATAAGTTTACTTTTCGGGTATTGGGCCTTGAAGTACTTACTGCTATCGAGGGTTTTGGTAGCATGGAGGGCGATCATGGCATCGGCAGACGGTGGCATATCTGAGTTGATAGCTTCTGCTGTGTGTCCGCCCATGTAGAGCAAATCAGTAATGCGCTTAGCAGTGACGGTGTTACCCTTAGGGCTGCTGAGGGGGTAGGCGCTGGAGACGATGATGTGCACTGAGAGTTGGTGGTTGCTTTTCTAGCACGAGATATTAAATCAAGTTGCTAGAAAATCGATTTTTTTTACACTGAATCTTTTAGAGTTATGGCTGATTTACTACCTAATTTGCTGACGTTGTTTATGTTGATACTGTTGCAGGCGGTGTTGGGATTTGACAATTTATTGTATATTTCGATCGAGTCGAAGCGGGTGCCTCTGGAGAAGCAGAAGATGGTACGTTCGTGGGGGATTGGTTTAGCGATTGTGTTACGGATTGTGTTGTTATTCTTATTGATGTTTTTGATGGAGAAGTTGACGCAGCCATGGTTCAGCATTGATACGTATGCGGTGCATGGTGTGTTTGACTTTAATTCCATCGTCACATTGTTGGGGGGAGCGTTTATTATCTACACGGCGATCAAGGAGGTGTTACATATGGTGACACTAGAGGTGGGTCATGATGAAGCGGAGCAGAAGACTTCGGTGGGCAAGGCGATTACCATGATAGTGGTGATGAATGCGGTATTTTCCTTTGACTCGATCTTGGGGGCGATGGCGATTACGAAGGTGGCTTGGATCATGATCGTAGCGATTATTTCGAGTGGTTTGCTGATGATTTGGATGGCTGATCGGGTCTCTGAGTTTTTGCAGAAGAATAGGATGTACGAGGTGCTGGGGTTGTTTGTTCTCTTTATTGTTGGGATTTTGTTGGTGTCTGAGGGGGGACATAAGGCTCAGTTGAGTTTCTTTGGTCACCATGTGGAGGTGATGTCGAAGGCGACATTCTATTTTGTGATTGGTGTTTTGGTGGCGGTGGATGTGATTCAGGGGCGCTACCAGAAGAAGTTGTTGGCGAAGCAGGAGCGTTTGCAGCAAAGCAAAAAATCTGTTGCTGAGAGTTAAGCTCTGACCCATCATACACCAATGCTGGAATCACAATTAGGCCAACTGCGAGGGAAACTTACGGCGAGTGTGTTGGGGGCGGAGCGTCCGGCAAAGTTGGTGTTAGTTGCATTGTTAGCACGGGGGCATGTTTTGATTGAGGGGGCGCCTGGGGTTGGGAAAACGTCACTTGCTCAGGCATTGGCGGGGAGTATCGGAGGAGGGTTTAAGCGGCTTCAGTTTACGCCAGATTTACTGCCCTCAGATATTCTTGGCTACCATCTTTACCGCCAGCATTCTGGTGAGTTTGATTTTGTGGAGGGGCCAGTCTTTACGAATCTGTTATTAGCTGATGAAATCAACCGCACATCTCCGAGGGTGCAGTCAGCTTTGTTAGAGGCGATGAATGAGGGGCAAGTTACCATTGATGGAGTGACGCGTGAATTAGCTTCACCATTCATGGTGGTGGCTACTCAGAATGCCTTAGGAGTGGCGGGGACATTTCCGCTACCGGAGCCACAGCTCGACCGATTTTTGTTATCGATACCGATGGATTTACCGAGTCGGGAAATTCAGCAAGCGATTTTGCAGAAGCAAGTGGGTGGGCAGTTTGGTATGGATGGAGGGATGGAGGAAGTGATTGGGGTAGAGGAAATACTGAGTTTGCAGAAGCGGACTGTGGAGGTGGGAGTGAGTCCGGCGATTGCTGAGTATATTGTGGAGCTCTGCGAGGCGACGCGGCGTGAGGCAGGTGGGCAGCACACGGTATCTGTGCGCGCGAGTATTGCATTATTGAGGGCTTCTCAGGCGTTGGCCTTGATAGAGGGAGAGTCGCATGTTCTACCAGATCACGTGAAAGATATCTTTAAGGATGTGATGCGGCACAGGGTTCAGCCCGAGGATGCGACGGATATTGAAATCGTGTTAGATCAGGTGCTTAACCAGACACCGGTGCAGTAATAGGGGGGATGGTAGTCACGGGCAATTTCACGATGAGGGGGGCAGTGCTCTTGCTGTTCGCTCTTTTCGCTGGGGTTGCGGGCTTTGTCTTTCGTCAGCCTGCACTGTTGCATTTGAGTGTTCTGCTGGTGGTAGTCACTGTGTTGGCTGCGGCATTGGCCGTATGGAATTTGCGAGGAGTTGAAGTGGATATACTGCAGCCACCAAGAGTCAGCGCAGGAAAGCGTTTTCCGATTCAGATGGTATTGCGCAACAGGCGTCAGTTTTTTGACAGTGTGGGGTTGAGGTTGTATGTCTATTTTGATTCAGATGAGGAGATGGTGATTGATGCTCCATGGGTAGCGACGCAAGCAGAAGTAGTGTTAGATGAGGGTATTGCGATTTCTCAACGGGCGTGTTTGATGAGTGTGCGGTATCGTTTGTGTTCGGATTTTCCATTTGGTTTATTTCACAGGGAAGTGGATGTGGATTATCCATTGGCTCCGCCCTTGATTGTTTACCCGCGAAAAATCATCCCCAGAGAGCTTCTGGTGCAGGGGGTGTTATCGTCGGCACAGAGTGAGCACGGGATGAGTCCAGATGGGGAGTTAGGGGAGATGAAAGGCTTGAGGCCGTGGCAGTCTGGGGATTCGGCGAAGCACATTCACTGGCCAGCATCGGCGCGATCGGTGGTACGGGGGCATGATTTGAGGGTACGCGAGTATGACCCTCCTGGGATGTATGTGGACCGGTGTGCTGTTCTATTCCATTCGTATGGGAGGGGAGGAGCGATGTTGAGGGAGGATCGGTTTGAGAGGGCCATAGCGTTTTTAGCTGGCAGTTTAGAGTACCTTTATAGCTTGGGGATACGCACGAGTTTGTATGCGGATTTTTTGGCTTGGAGTGCGTACGACTGTGGGCAGCGGACTGACCTGATAGAGATCAATGCGATGTTATCTCAGGCTCAGCGCAGTCTCGATACGGAGGAGCATGAGCTGCATAAGGTGGTGCAGTCATTGGATGCTAAGCAGGCTGTGATTGTTATTTCGGATCTTGAGTTAGAATCTTGGGAGGAAGCGTTTGATTCTATGGCTGGGGCGATTCTAGTTGATATTAAGCAAGTGCAATTTAAGCGTAGGGGGGTACGTTCAGCAAAGGAGGTTAGGGATGCGTCATAGTCTATTTATTCTGACCTTCGTGTTGATGTATGTGGTGCTCAGGGGGCTTGTGGGGGAGGTTTCGCTATGGTGGCGTGCTGTGATTGCGGTTTTGGTATTACTGATTGGTTTATGGGGGACTCACCGGCGTTTTGAGAAGTGTGATTATAGTTTTAAGAGTGTTCGAAAGATTCGGTTATTAGACGGTCTTGTGCTGTTGGTAGTGATTGGGGTTGTGGAAGGATTGGCGACGTCGACATTGGTGCTTTCAGACCATTACGTGTCGGGATCTCATGGGGGAGAGGGTGGTGATGGCGAGGGTGAGGTGCGTGATGAATGGCTATGGGACGAGGATTTTGAGCGTGAGATTCCGAAGCAAAGTGACCATAAGCCGAAGAGTCACCCAGAGGTGTTAGTGAAAGCTGTAGATGAGGGGACGGCTAGTTGGATTCAGAATGCGCGAGTGTATTTGAGTGGATTCTCTTTCGACACATTTGAGAATGACAGTTGGAAGTCATCGAGTCGGTTTGAGAAGGTGTGGCAAGCGGAGGGGCCGATTCAGTTATCTGAGCAAAGGAGTACGCAGGGGTTTACCCAATACCGTCATGAGGTTTCTTTAAATAAGAATGGAAATGGGCAGGACGTGGCTTTTGCGATTCAGGGGGTGCAGAGAATGGATGTGGAGCAGCTGCGTCAGGTGGCGGATGGGGTTTTCTTGTTACCAGAAAGTGATCAGGTGCGGTATCGATATACCGCGAGTAGTGTGCCTCTGAACTACCAAGCGCTTGCGATGCGAGTTGGAGAGATTGAGGTTGGGAGCCCTGGAGAGAAGTACCTTCAGCTGCCAGAGAAAGTGAGGGAGTTACAAGGACCTCTGTTAGTTGGTTTAGTAGGTGAGGTTGGGCTGTATCAGAAGCTAGAGGGTGTGAAGCAGCTCTTGCAGAGTCGTTGTAAGTACTCATTGAAGGTCGACAATACAGAGGGATTGGGTTCGATGGAGAATTTCTTGTTTGGCGACCGGGTTGGGTACTGTGAGCACTTTGCTTCAGCATCGGCGTTGATGGCGCGCCAGTTAGGAATTCCAAGTCGGGTGGTTTATGGTTATGCGGGGGGGACTCTTTATTCTTACGCTGATACGGTGGTATTTCGTTCGCGTGACGCTCATGCATGGGCGGAGGTGTATCTTGATGGATATGGATGGACGATGTTTGACACGACCCCCAGTGCTGAGATTGAGACTGAAGTGGCTGCAGCATCAGAGAGTCTGCCAAGCTTGGATACCCCCTATCAAGAGGGTATGAAAGGTGAACGAAGGGGCGCTCCATGGGGGATTATTGCGCTGGTGATTTGTGGTCTGGGAGGGCTTGTTGTGGTGGTGAATGTCTGGAAATCTTCGACAGAGAAATCGATTCTCAGTGGTGGCAAGCGAGAAGTGGAGATGGCTCATTACTTACAAGCATTTTATCAAGCGTGCCGAGTCAAAGGGGTGCATAGAGTGGAAAGTTCTACGATGCGTGAGATTGTCGAGCAGCTGGAGCGCATGGAGAAAGCACCCGATTGGTTAGATGAATTGGTAGAGTATTATCATGGTGTCGAGTACCGCGAGCAAAGTCCGGACCGGCAAGAGGAAAGGCGACTTCAGAAGTTAGTACAAGGATGGGAATAGGTAATAGCATTTCTTGACTCGGAATAGACGAATGAAATGTGGTTAAGCCTGGTGAAGTTTGCGCTACGCGATATAGAGTAAATTGGATTACCTTAGATAAGGTCATCATTGTCATTTAGTTGTCCCGCGCTTGAGGGACGCCTTCACTCCGCCTTGATATTCTGCAAGTTCATTTCGAACATTCGTCCATTTCGTTTCATTCAATGGTACAAGAGGGGGTATGATTCTTACAGATAGCTAATCTGGAACTAGTGTGTTTCTATAAATGTTAGGTGAAAGATTGTAGGGGGGATTTAGGGATGTTAGAGAGTGTGAAAAGTTTATGATTTTCTGTCATTTTTGGGTTGCGTTCTGTGGGGGGGAGAGCTAGCTTGCGCGCGTCAAGCCGGTGGTTGTATTTTTGCCATCGCATGTGTGTTAGTTATGAAAACAATCAATTTGCTATGCATAGCATTATTGTGCCTTAGTGGCACGCTGTACTCGAATACTTTTGAGCAATCCTTGGCTTCACAGAACGTGAGAACATCGAAGCTTCTGACGTATTTAGGGAGCATCAAGGAGCCCAGTGACATTGAGACGCTAGAGGCTAAAATCAATGGAATACTGGGGGCGAGAGGGAAGATATCCATACTGCCTACCGATGGTGAAAAGGAAGTGACATCCTATCATTATGACGCGAGTAAGTTTCTCTATCAATTGAGGATTTACTTTGTCACTGGTATTGTGGGTGAGGGGGAAGAAGCTCAGATAAAAGTGATGAGCTGCGAGGTCTACTCTTTAGAGAAGAAGGACCAGTATATCGAATACACTTTTTCCAAAGAACCTGTTTTGGGTGGGGAAAGTGGGGGCTCAGAGAAGCCACTCATGTGAGAGTGTAATCTCTCATAGCCGTTCTAGATTTGGCTTGTCCCTATCGTTTGTGTCAACAAGGTGTGTATCTTATTCAGAGAATAAGGTCTTTCATAGGGGCAAGCCTATTCTGGGCGATGAGGACAAATTGCTTCACAGAGCGAACAGGAAGAAAATGAGATGAAAAATCACCGACCTATGTAAGTAAATTGCGTGCTTCGAGGCTGATTTGACAGTTCGCTGTGTTGGCAATTGAGTCATCCCGCGCGTGCGGGATTCCCCAATTACCGCCTTGCTAGTCACCCAATCATCTCACATCGCCCAACAAATCAAATTCTCCATGCCATACTAGGATGTTGCTTTTTGATTTTCCAATCAGAGTGTGTAGGGGAACTTTTTGTGAGGAGTGGTCGCAACCATCGAACCACTCTCAGAAGTTCGATTTTTTCGTGGGAGTGGGATTGACTCTGTGACTTTTGGAATATCTATGTTTATATCTAACTAAGGTTAGATATAGTATGTATTTTGCACATATTCATGTGAGGGTAGATCGCTTAAGGCGAACCTCTTGATGCATTTTCAATGAGTGTGTCTCATTATGTAGTGTGGAGTGTAGGTTCGTGAAGGACTACAATTATGAGGGGGAATCTTTTGTTAGGTAGATTTTTTTAGATCATCAAGAATGCTAACAGTTTAGGGGTATTTGTGTATTGTAGGCGTCAAATATTGAATGTGTGTGGGGTGGTGTGAGGAAAAAGTCTGGGCTGTGTAAGTTATCGTGATACAATGCGTTAATCGATATCGCTAGATTCGTTCTCGGAAGGTCGACCGTAAGTGATGCTATGCCTACAAGGCTAGCAGGTACTGCTGGTGGAGTGGGAGTGGCTAGAGATATTGTGTCAAACAACCCTCACAAAATTGCAAGCAATGAAACAGACTCCCCAGTTGTGGCCGCCTGAGGTATTTATGGCTGTATCGTTGGCACTAGAAATCGGAGAACTGCTATGAATGTTTTGATTACAGGTGGTGCAGGTTTCATAGGGTCGAACTTGTGTGCTTTTCATTTGAAGAGAGGGGATCGGGTGGTTGCTGTTGATGACTTGAGCACGGGTCGGTCGCAGAACATCGAGGCTTTGCGTGGAGAGAGTAACTTTCGCTTTATCCAAGCGGATCTCTTAGACTGGAATGAACTCAATAATGAAGTGGCGAAGGCTGAGCGCATTTATCACTTAGCTGCAGTGGTGGGCATGTTTAGAGTTCTTAAGGAGCCTGTTGAGGTGACGAGTGTGAATGTCTGTGCTACTGAGCGGGTGCTGGAAGCAGCAGTGAAGGGCGGGCATGATCCGAAAGTAGTCATCGCATCGAGTTCATCGGTTTATGGGCATTCCAACGAACAACTTAAGTTACATGAAGATGTTGACTTGGTCTTTTCTCCTGAGCGAGGCGGGCTTACTGGTTATGCGCTGAGTAAGCTTTCTAATGAAATCCAGGCAAGAGCGTATCATGAGGAGTATGGGCTGAGAGTGGTTATTCCTCGCTTATTTAACTCAGTGGGGCCCAACCAATCTGGGAACTACGGTTTTGTCATTCCGCGGTTTATTAATCAGGCAATTGCTGGTGAGCCTTTGACTGTGTTTGGCGATGGTACTCAGATTCGGTCATTCTGTGATGTTAGAGATACAATAGCTGCTTTAGACACACTGGCTGCGATCGGTGATGATTATGAAGAGATTCGCAACGCTGAAGTTGTGAATGTGGGGAATGATCGCGAGATTAGCATACTCGATACGGCTAAAATGGTGATAGCTCGTTCGGGAAGCACATCGTCGATCAAGTTTATCTCCTATGACGAAGCTTACGGTGAACATTTTGATCACATCACTCAGCGGAGGCCTGTTATTGAAAAGTTAGAGAGGCTTACAGGTTTCGTTCCGAGGTGGAGCTTGGAGCAAACAATCGACGACTTACTTCAGAAGAAATTAAATAACACTACATACTAACAAAACTTATCATGCAAAGTTATTATCCAATCGTACTGACAGCATTTGTTGGGTCATTGACATCAGTTTTTTCTCAGGTGACATCTGAGACTTATGTCGAGCGTAAGTCTCAGGAATATTTAACGAACCAAGCACGCAAAGAAGCTGTGGCTGGAACGCAGGTTGACCAAGCGGATACATCAGGTAAGATGGTTCTGGAAGAGAAGCCTTTTAGAAGGTGGACGGTGGTTCCTTCCTACAGTCATACTTTCTTCAACAAGGGGCGTGAGGATTGGCAGAGGGCGACATTGGATATGTTTTACCAGCCCCGTAAGGACTTATTGTTAGGAGGTAGTGTCGATTATCTGAGCCGCCCGCCGAATGATGATGATGTCGTTTATAGTTTGAATGCCTCGTGGTATCCGCTTAAGAAACTAGAGGTGCATGGGGAGGTGTCTTATACTCCGGATGCCAATTTCATGCCTAATAACAAGTATACAGCTGGGTTCCAATATATCATCAACTCTCAGTTTACGGCTTTGTTAGATGTGGATCAATTGTACTTTGATCTCAAGAATAGCGATGAGGATTATGATCTCACGCAGATAAAGCCAGGTGTTGTTTGGTGGTTTACGGAAGAGTCGAATGTGACCTTACGCTACGCCTATGGGTGGGTTCACAATGAGGTGGATTACGATTATTATAGTGCGGCTTTGAACTATGGGGAGCTGCCTAGGGATGGTCAGCTGACGTTGGGTTTTGCCTACGGAACGGACCCTGAATTAGATTTAGGGGCACCGGGAGCGTTGTTGTCGGATGCGTATATTGGGACCTTATTTTACAGGGAACCGATTAAGCCAAATTTGAGTGTTTTTGCTGGAGTGGAGTACGTTTATCGACTGCGTCCGAACAGTGACGAAGAACTCTACCAGAGTATCACCCCCACTATTGGATTAGTATGGAAATTTTAAGTCCAAGGTTCATTCAGATAGTGCTCTACGTGGCACTAGTTGTGTTCGCTGCGAGTTTTGTACTATTGGCAGTGATCACGATTGAGCGTTGGTTTAAACAGCGTCGACGGAAAAAGAATGCAGCATTTGAGAGGGAGGCGTTACCCGTACTTCGGGCTTTCTCAGAGGGCCGAGCGAAGGAAGAGGCTGTGATCAAGGTACTGCTAAAGAATCGGTCGGAGGCAATGAACATCTTGATATTATTTGCGCATGGTATGGAGCCGGAACTAAGGCCTAAGCTCGCGCCCATTTTTGAGAAGCTAGTGGTGCTAGGAGAAGAAGTGTTAGCGATTGAGCAGGGGCAGGTGAAGAGGCGTCTGATGGCGGCAGAGCGATTAGGTTTTCTTTCGAACGATGCATCAGCAGCTGCATTGGTAAAGGCGCTGGATGACGAAGCACCAGTAGTGCGGCTCTGCGCTGCGCGTTCGCTCTCAATTCAAGGCAGGACCGATGCTATCAAGCCTATTTTGCGGGCGTTGGATTTACCGGCTGAGCTTGACCACCGGAGGGAAGTTGAGACGCTTTCTGGCTATGGAGAGTCTGCGGTGCCTGCTCTGTTATCGGTCATTGAGAGCAGCAGGAGAAAGTACTCGAGCAATGCCATTGTGGCAGCGTCTCGAGCACTTGGTATGTTAAAGGCTGAGGAAGCTGTGCAGCCACTTATTAAGTTATTGCAGCATCCTCGCGATGGTGTGCGGCTCTGTGCTGCGCGCGCCTTAGGCGATATTGGGGACCCGGTGGCGATCTCACCGGTTGCGGCTTTGGCTGACGACCCATCTTGGCGTGTGCGCAGGCGGGCAGTGAAAGCGATGGGCAAGCTCAATGCTGACGAGCAAGTGCCGAAACTTTCTGAGGCTTTAGGTGATTCGTCATGGTGGGTTCGGTTTGCAGCGGCACAAGCGTTGTACTCATTTGGAAGTTCGGGCATTAGCGAGCTTGAGAGAGTGCAAAGAACATCGAGTGATAAGAATGCCAGAGGTATCTGCAGTGAAGTTCTTGAGGAGCATGCCGTCCTCGATACAAATTGATATGAATGATGATTATAATTCTCTACATTTTGGGCTTTGCCATTTTCGTTTACTTTATTGGGCTGTGCTTGATTAGCCTTCTTTTGGTCTTGTTAGGTGCATTGCAGATCAGGAAGTACAATCAAGAGATTACAGTGGCGGAGTTTGACCAGATTGCGCAATCGGACCTGACGACGCCGGTTTCAGTGATTGTTCCAGCATTCAACGAGGCGGCAATTATTGTATCGACTGTAGAGAATGTGTTGAAGCTGAACTACCCTACCCATGAGGTGATTGTGGTTGATGACGGATCGACCGACAATACGATTGAGGTGCTGCGGCAGCGTTTCAATATTCAGCAATTAGAGAAGCAAGGAGATACGCAATTGGAGACTAACCCAGTTAAGGCGGTGTATGAGTCTGCTGATTATCCAAACTTGGTGGTGGTGTCTAAGGAAAATGGTCAGCGAGCTGATGCGATCAATGCTGCGGTGAATGTGAGTCGCTATCCCTTGTTGTGTGTGATCGATGCTGACTGTGTGATGGACCCTGATGGTTTGTTGCACATGGTGCGTCCATTTTTGCTCGACCCGAATGTGGCTGCGTCCTCGGGAGTGGTTCGGCCGTCGAATGGTTTGGTTATGAAGAAGGGGGAGATTGTCGCGCGTGGCTTACCGCAGACGTGGATAGGGTTGAATCAGGAAGTGGAGTATGCGCGCAGTTTCCAATGGGCCAGAAATGGGTTGAACCGTTTGCACAGCATGCTGTGTATTTCCGGAGCACTTTTGTTGATTAAAAAAGATGTTCTCAAGGAGGTTGGCGGGCCGTGGCCGAATGCGATCACGGACGACATTGAGTTTACGATGCGGCTTCATGCTTATATTTTTGATCGCCGCAACGAGAAGGATTTAAAGATCGCATTTACTCCTGACGCGGTTTGTTACACAGAGGTTCCGGAGAAGATCAGTCAGTATTTGCCACAGCGCAATCGCTGGCAGAGAGGGACGCTGCAAGCTGTATTTCGAAATTGGCGGATGATCTTTAATCCTCGCTATGGAGCGACAGGGTTATTTGGAATGCCCTATTTCTTATTTTTTGAGGCACTGGCACCGATAGTTGAGGTGACTGCGATTACCCTTGCGGTGGTGTTTTTATTAATGGGCGTTACAACGGTGAAAGAGATTTTGATTTTAGTTTTTCTCGCCTATAGCGTGAATGTTTTCCTCACTCTACTAACAATTTATATTTCCGAACGTTCAACTCAGCGTTCTACCACTTGGAAGGATTACTGGAAGGCGGTGACAGCCATTTTTGCAGATGGGCTTGGTTGGCACCATCTCCGAGTGTTTGTGAGTTTTGTAGCGACATTTGAGTATTTCATTCTGCGTCGTTGTGATTTGGGGGCTCCGATGGAGCGCAAGGTTGCCAGTCCACCTGCTTAAGAATGAGTAAGAGTTCTTCCAGCGCTAAATTCGAGGTGGCCATTGTAGGGCTTGGTTATGTGGGGGTTCCATTGGCGCTGGGGTTTGCCGAGGCAGGGTGTCGCACACTCGGCTTTGATATCAATAGCGAGAGGGATCTCGAGTTGCAGCGAGGTAAGTCACCATTCAAGCACATTGCCTCAGAGCGCATTGCCAAGGCGATTGATGATGGAATGTTAGAATTTACAACGAATCGGAGCTTATTATCTCAGAGTGAGGCTATCATTGTGTGTGTGCCGACCCCGCTACGCAGTCACCAAGACCCGAATCTTTCTCATATTTTAGAAGTGGCTGAGGGGATTGGTCCCTATCTTAGAGATGGGATGTTGGTTTCTTTAGAGTCTACTACGTATCCAGGTACGACACGTGGGGAGTTTCGTGCAATGCTTGAGCGGCATTCGGGGCTGAAGGCGGGAACCGACTTCCATCTGTGTTTTTCACCGGAGCGAGAGGACCCGGGCAATGCGATGAGCAAGCTTCGAGAGGTGCCGAAGGTAGTGGGTGGATTTACTGCTGGGTGCATGGAGAAGGCGGTGTCACTCTACGAGAAAGCTGTCGACACCGTGGTGCCGGTACACAATTGTGATACAGCGGAGGCGGTCAAGCTAACCGAGAATATTTTCAGATTCACGAACATCGCTTTGGTCAATGAGTTGAAGGAGATCTACGCGCAGCTTGATGTGGATATCTGGGAGGTGATTGAGGCGGCGAAAACGAAGCCGTTTGGCTTCATGCCATTCTATCCAGGGCCCGGGGTGGGTGGGCATTGTATCCCGGTAGACCCATACTACCTCACATGGAAGGCTAGAGAGTTCGGAATAGATTGTCGGTTTATCGAGCTGGCTGGACAAGTGAATCGTTCGATGCCAGGGTATGTTGCGAATCACCTGTTAGAAGCGATGAATGATAGAGGGCAGCTCTTGCATGGGAGTTCTGTGTTAGTCGTGGGAGTTGCCTATAAGTCGGATGTGTCTGACGACCGCGAGTCGCCCTCTTATCATGTGATGGACATTCTCCAGCAGAAAGGGGCGAAAGTTGACTATTACGATCCGCATGTTTTGACCATAGGCCCTGATCGAGGTCAATGGGCGGGCTGTCATTCCATTTGTTGGGATCTCGATGTATTGCAGCATTATGCCGCTGCTGTCGTGTGTACAGCGCATGCTGCTGTGAATTATGAGGAGCTTGCAGACACGGTTCCTTTGATTGTGGATGCGTGTAATGTGGTTCCGAAAAATAGGCATGCTCGGGTAGTTTCGGCCTAGTAGAGAGGGGGGTTGGATTGCTGATTGCTGATTGCTGTCGATGAGGAAGTTAGAGTGAACTATCGCTGGGGGAATCGATGCGTTGTGCTTAGTTAGGATTGTCTATCAATCTAGATTTAGGGGTGTGCCTAGCTAAAACTATTCTGTTTTTTTATTGGTAAATATGGAAAGAGGCTGCCCTGATTTCGCATTTCTATGTGAGAGGGGGGGAGATTGGGCGGCAGGAAAACTGGGGGGATTTTGGACGGTTTTTCAGCTAGCGATAGAAATTGTCTGTCTCGAATGGCACGGACTTAAGCGGTTTTTCGGTGTTTTAAAGTAGTCAGGAAAAGTCGGATAGGCTTG